>DASSQB010000023.1:0-3503 GCA_035702725.1 Terriglobales bacterium
GGAGGTGAGTTTTCCTTCCGAGGCGGCATCGCGAGTTCTGGGCTCGAAAGAAGTGTTCTGGACGGACGACATCCGCCAGGTGCCCGATGCCGACCAAGAGAATGCCGCCCTGCACAACGTTCGCCAGGTTCTAACGGTGCCACTGCTCAGCTCCGAAGGGCGGACGCTGGGCATGTTTGGCGTACTTGACCGGCTGGACGGGGAGGGTATTTCTCCGGAAGACATTCGCCGGGCCCGCGCCCTGGCCGCGCCGGTAGCAGTGGCCCTGGAGGCGGCGCGCAATCTCCACCTGGCCAAGGAACACGGTCGCCGGGCGGAAGACCTGATGGCCATGGCGCTGGAGCTGAACTCTCTGTTGCGGCTGCCGGAATTTGCGCAGAGCTTCACGGCGCGGGCGGCGGAGATGCTGGGAGCGGGGACGGCTGCGCTAGCGCTGCCGCAAGGGCAGCGCCTGGAAATCGTTGCCCTGCGCAGCTCCCATCCGGCTTCAGACAAGGGCGTCCAGCGGCGGCTGGCGGTGGCGCTGAGTGACGTAGTGGCCGAGCGGCGCGAAGGGATCATCAGCGGAGACGCTGCCGAGTTGCTTGGCCACGTGGCCACGAGCTTGCAGTGGGAGGACGTAGCGCTGGCCTGCCTGCACGGAGCTGACGGCGAGCTGGTGGGCATCCTGTGCCTGGCCAACCGAGGCAAGCCGCTGGCGGCTGACGACCGGAACCTGCTGCAGGCCCTGGCCGGGCACGCCTCGGTGGCGCTGGAAAACGCGCGCCTATTCACGCGCATGGACCAGGCCAACCGCCACTGGATGGAGATTTTCGACGCCATCAGCGATTTCATTGTGGTGCACGACGCGCAACACAAGGTGCTGCGCGTCAACCGTTCCATGGCGGAGTTCATCGGGGTGCGCCCGGGAGAGTTGATCGGCATCGGCATGCGCGCGCTGCTGGCCACGACCTCGGAGCCGGGCCCTCTGTCCTGTCCTTTTTGCCGTCCCGAGGCGGAGACGGCTGACGAATTCATCCACCACGTGCTGGAGCGCACCTACCTGGTCTCCACCTCGCGCATTCACGGCCCCAGCAACGAAGGGCTGCAAACCATTCACGTGCTCAAGGACGTCACCGACCGGCGGGAGGCGGAACGGCGCTACCGCGAGCTGTTCGACAACATCCAGGAGGGCCTGTACTTCACCAGCCGGGAAGGGCGTTTTATCGAGGTGAATGACGCGCTGGTGCGCATGCTGGGCTACAGCAGCCGGGAAGAGTTGCTGCAGGTGGATATCCCCAGCCAGCTCTACTTCGATCCCGAGGGCCGGGAGCGCTTTCGCCGGCGCATGGAAGAGAGCGGAGTGGTGCGCAACTACGAGGAGACGCTGCGGCGCAAGGATGGAGCTCCCATTCAGACTTTGCAGAACGCGTTTGCAGTACGCGACGCCAAGGGCCAGGTGACGCAGTTCCGCGGGCTGATCCTGGACATCACTGAGCTGAAGAATTCGCAGGCGGAGCTGCAGCACGAGCGCGACTTCAACAACAAGATCCTGAATAACACGCAAAGCATCATCCTGGTGACCGATACGGCGGGGCAGGTCACCTACGCCAACCGGCGCTGGTACGAAAGCGGCGCCTGCAATCCGCAGCAATGGCTGGGACAGCCGCTGGCGGCGATGGTGGCTCCGGCGCGCCGGGCCGCCCTGGAAGCGGCTCTGGAGGCGACGCTGGCCGGGCAGCAGGTGGACAACCTGGAGCTGCCCATCACGCGTGCCGACGGGCGCGCTGGGCAATTTTCGGTGAACCTGAGCCCGATGCGCGACGAGCAGGGCGAGGTGAACAGCATCGTGGTGGTAATGACCGACATTTCCGATGTTGCGTTGATGCACTCCAAGCTGATGCACACAGAGAAAATGGCAGCGGTGGGGCAACTGGTTTCCGGCGTGGCCCACGAGGTGAACAACCCGCTCACCGCGATTCTGGGATTTGCCGACCTGTTGATGGAAAATCCCGAGCTGCCGGAATCGGCACGCAAGGACCTGCGCGTGATCCTGCAGGAGGCGCAGCGCACCAAGCAGATTGTGCAGAACCTGCTCAGCTTCGCGCGCCAGATGCCGCCGCAGCGCAAGCCTGTGCAGGTGAACTCCATTCTGCGCCGCACCCTGCAACTGCGCGCCTACGACTTCGCCAGCCACGGGGTAGAGGTCAGAGAACGTTTTGGGGAGCCTCTGCCCGAGGTGGTGGGCGATTCGCACCAGCTGCAGCAGGTGTTCCTGAACATTCTGAATAACGCTTACGACGCGGTGCGCGAGAGCGGACGGCCTGCCCGTATTGAAATCGAAACATCGGCATCCGGCGGCTGGGTGCAGGTTCAGTTTCGCGACAACGGCAACGGCATCCGCAACCCGGACCGCATTTTCGATCCGTTTTTCACCACCAAGGAAGTGGGCAAGGGAACCGGATTGGGGCTGAGCATCTGTTACGGCATCGTGCGCGAGCACGGGGGCGAAATTGTTTGCCACAACAACGCGGGCCGGGAAGGCGCTACCTTCATTGTGCGTTTGCCCCTGTCAGCGGAGATGGCGGATGCTGCCGTTCCCGCAGGAGCCATGGAATCATGACCAACGCTTGTGTGAATAGCGCTAATCTGCCGCTGTTACTCATTGAAGATGAGCCCTCGGTGATGGCTTATGTGCGCGCCGCGCTGGAGCGCAGCGGCTATCCAGTGGTGGCCGTCAATTCGGGAGCCGAAGCGCTGCGTCTGCTGGCCGGCGGCTCGTTTTCCGGAGTGGTTTCCGACATGCGCACGCCGGGCGGGGTGGACGGCGCCGACGTGCATGCCTGGATTGCCGGCAACCGCCCCGAACTGGCCTCGCGCCTGGTGTTCATTACCGGCGACATCGCCAACGAGGAGACCGTGGCTACGCTGCAGAAGACCGGCGCGCCCTGCGTGGAAAAACCGTTTCGGGTGCAACAGCTGCTGGACGTGGTGGAAAAAACCATAGGGAAGGCCCCATGAGTGAAGATGGACGCATTTGCCTGCTGATCGTGGACGACGAGCAGAGCATCCGCAAGCTCTGCGTGAAGATTGGGGAGTCGCTGGGGTTTGCCTGCGGCGAGTCAGAAAACGCGGAAGATGCGCTGGCCCGCCTGGAAACCGAAGCGCCCGACCTGATCCTGGTGGACCTGCGCATGGCGCAGATGTCTGGGCTGGAATTTCTGGAAACAGTGAAGAAGCAGTCGCCGCGCACCGAGGTGGCCATCATCACCGGCTACGGCTCCATTGACAACGCGGTGCAGGCGATGAAGCTGGGCGCCTACGACTACATCACCAAGCCCTTCCGCCTGGAGGAGATGAAGCTTATCCTGCAGCGCATGGCGCAGAAGGTGCGCCTGGTGCTGGAGAACCGCGCCCTGCGCGAGCGGGTGAGCACGGAGATGGGCGGGATTGTGGGCGCGTCCAAGGAAATTCAGGATGTGCTGGTGCTCATTGACCGGCTGAAAGACACGCGCACGCCGGTG
>DASSQB010000024.1:0-7071 GCA_035702725.1 Terriglobales bacterium
ACTTCGGTGGAATTGAGATTGCCGAAGCGATCGACCTCTGCTGCGCCAAGAAATCCCAGATGCACGCGACCAGATTGCAACAGACTCATCACGCCCAGCATGTCGAGGCACTGCGTCGCTCCCAGAATGTTGGGCGGATCGGCCATGGTATAGATCAGTTCGCGCGCCGGCGTGGAGCGGATCACGCCGTTCTCGAACAGGCCGACCGCGTTGGGCGCGTGCGTGCGCTTGGCCACCACGAAAGCAATCAGGGGTAGGCGCATGCCGACGAAGACCACTTCGCCATCGCGGATTTCGCGAGCGGCAGCGGCCACCATGAGTTCGCCCATGGTGTAGCCGGCAGAAGCCGAAATGTCAGAAACGGTGGCAGTCACGGCGCGGCCGTCGGTTGTCAGTCGTTGGTCGTTAGTCGTTAGCAAATCTCTGTCGGCTGTCGGCCTTTCGCCAAACCGCCAGCCAGCTAGGCAGCCAGTCAGCTATCCGGCTAGATATTGATCGCCGACTTGCGCGGCTCGGCAATGGTTTCGAGCGGGTCGCGCGCGCCGGTACGCGGCACAATCCACTTCTTTTCGCTGGCAATGATGTCCAGCAGCAGCTTGTGGTCGGCTGCGGTGGGCAGCCATTCGCTGCGCTGCTGCTCGTATACCTTGTCCTCCACCGCCTCGCCGGTATGGGGATGGAATTTCTGGCCCGCCCAGCGCCCTATCGTACGGTTGAACTTGATGTCGGGGACATAGAGGCGAGGCTGATCGGGCTTTAAGGCATTGTTAAAGCGCTCCACCAGAGTGTTCACCTCCTGGTGATAAAGATGGCGGTTGTAGTCGTTGACATCGTCCAGGTCGGGCGCATGTTCATTCTTGGGCTCGTCGTAGCGTCCCTTGATGCCCCACACGTAGGCCCAGTGCGCAGAAGAAGAATGGTCAGTGCCGAAAAGATCGTGCGATTCGGAAATCCACTTGTTCAAGTATTTCTGAATCAGCCACGCCGGCACCACCCCAGCCTCGACAACGCGCCGCAAACCCGTATCGCCCGTACCCATGTGGAAGGCTTCCTCGCGCAGCATGTAGGACATGGAGCGTCCCAGGGGTGCGAAGCCAGAGTACTTCAGCATCTGCAGCTGGAATTTGCCGTCGCGGTCCACGAAATCGGTGTACGCGTACAGGTCCATCCAGTTGTCCACCATTTCGTTGAAGGCGTTGAGCAGGCGTTTGCTCTCATAGGCGCGGCGTTCCAGCATCTTCTGCGCCTCCACGCGTCCGGTCTGGCCGAAGTGCTCGATGAGCAGGGCGCACATCTGCCAGCCGTGGCGCATTTCCTCGATCATGACCCGGGTCAGCGCACGGCGGTCCCAGTCGGTGGGCGCGCTTTCAAAAAGGAAACGCTGCTGTTCCACGCTGGCGAACTCGGTATCGCCCTGGTAGACGATCATGTTGAGCAGCGCGTCGCGCATGTTTTGCGTCGGGATCTGGCGCACCGATTCCCACTTGCGCCGGCCTTTGTAGTGGCCGAACTGGATCTCTTCCGTCTCGATCTGGCCGTAGAGGGTCTGGAACTGGAAGCCGGCTATGTCGTCGGTGTTGACGCCCACTTCCTTGCGCCATTCCTCGAACAGCCCTACCCAGTCGCTGAATGTTCCGATTCTCGGTACTTTGCCTGGCATAACACCTCAGTTGTCAGTTGTCCGTTAGCTTCTAGCTCTTGTGGGCTGCCCGTAACTGCTACACAGTCCTTGTCAGCGGTTCAAGCTAGAGGCTAGTAGCTAGTAGCTAAGAGCCCAGATTTACCCACACGCTCTTCACTTCCGTGTAATGGTCCAGCGCTTCCCTGCCTAGTTCGCGGCCGAAACCGGACTGCTTGAAGCCGCCGAAGGGCAGGGCTGCGTCGTACAGGTTGTAAGCGTTAATCCACACCGTACCTGCCTTCAGGCGGCGCGCCATGCCGTGTGCCTTTTTGATGTCATTGGTCCAGATAGCGGCGGCGAGGCCGTACATATTCTGGTTGGCGAGCTCCGCCACCTGGTCCAGATCGTCAAAAGGAATGGTGGCCAGCACCGGGCCAAAAATTTCTTCCTGGGCGATCTTCATGCCGTTGTTTACCGCGTCGAAAACGGTCGGTTCGACGAAGAAGCCCTTGCCGCCATCCACACTGACGCGATTGCCACCGGCCACCAGCTGCGCGCCTTCCTTCTTTCCCGACTCGATGTAGCCCAGCACTGTGTTCATCTGCTGTTCGCTGACGATGGCCCCAAGACGCGTCTTGGGATCGAGCGGATCGCCCGGCTTAATCTTGCGCGTACGATCCACCAGCTTACTCATGAAATCGTCATGGACTTTACTCTCTACGAACAGGCGGGAACCCGCGGCACAGACTTCACCTTTGCCGTAGAAGATGCCGGTGGTGGCGCCCTTCACAGCGGAGTCGAGATCGGAGTCGGCGAACACGATGTTAGGCGACTTGCCGCCCAGCTCCAGCGTCACCCGCTTCATGGTGTCGGCGGCGCTGCGCATGATTTCTTTGCCCACCATGGTGGAGCCGGTAAAGGCCAGCTTGTCCACGCCCGGATGTTTCACCAGTTCGCGCCCAGTTTCTGGCCCGCCCGTTATGATATTGAGAACGCCCGGTGGGAAACCGGCTTCCTGCGCCAGTTGCCCCAGCCTCAGCGCCGTAAGCGGTGTCTGCTCGGCGGGCTTCAGCACCACGGTGTTGCCTGTGGCCAGCGCGGGGCCAAGCTTCCAGGAAGTCAGCAGCAGGGGGAAATTCCACGCCACAATGGCGCCCACCACACCCACGGGCTCGCGCAGCGTGTAGGTAAAAGCATCGGCGCGCGAGGTGATGGTCTCGCCGTGGATTTTGCTCGCCCAGCCCGCGTAGTAGCGGAGGACGTCGCAGACCATGGGCATGTCCACGTAGCGCGATTCGAAGATAGGCTTGCCGTTGTCCAGCGTCTCCAGCTCGGCAAACTCTTCGATGTTTTTCTCGAGCAGGTCGGCAAGGCGCCAGAGCAGCTTGCCGCGCTCGCTGGCCGACATCTTTTGCCAGGCGCCGCCGCGTTCGTCGAAGGCCTTGCGCGCCGCTTTGACCGCGCGATCCACCTCGGCGGGTCCCGCTTCGGCCACCGGGGTGATGACCTCGCCGGTCGCGGGGTTGATGCTGTCGAAGCTCTTCGCGGTTGCGATCCACTCGCCACCGATGAGGAGCTTGCCAGGTTCTATCTTCGTCTTACTCGCTGCCAACATAGTTTTCACCACAAAGGGCACGAAGGATCATAAAGGGTTTCGAATGTTTCTATTCGGATTGTGTGGATGGACTGGCCCACTCCGCAAATCCTTCTGTTGTCATGCACCGGTAAATCCAGGATCGCGAAAGTCTTGAAATCCTTTTTCCTTTATTTTCCCTTCGTGTCCTTTGTGGTAAATGCTTTATTTCGCTGTAAAAGTTGCCGGCCGCTTCTCCACGTATGCGGTCAGCCCTTCCTTCGCGTCTTCGCTCTGGAACAGCAGCTGCTGGTTCTCGCGTTCCACCGCCAGCGCCGACTCCATGGGAATCTCCCAGCCCGTCTGCACCGCGCGCTTGATGCGGCCGACCGCTTTGGCCGCCTTGTTGGGCGGGCAGAACTGGCGGGCGTACTCCATTACGTTCTCCATGAAGTTCTCGCGGTCGTAAATGTCGTTGATGATGCCGTACTCCAGCGCCTCTTCGAAGGTGTAGGTGTTACCGGTCACCATCAGCTCGATGGCCTTGCTCTTTCCCACCATGCGGCTCAGCCGCTGCGTTCCGCCTGTTCCCGGCAGCACACCCAGGTTGATTTCCGGCAGCCCAATCTTGCCCGAGTCCTTGCGCGCAATGCGGATGTCGGCTGCCATGGCGATCTCCAGCCCTCCGCCGACAGTGTGGCCGTTGAGCGCCGCAATCACCAGCTTGGGCGTATGCTCCAGCCGCAGCAGCGTCTCGTTGGCTTGCAGGCAGAAGTAATACTTGAACGTCGGGTCTACGGTGGAAAGCATTTTGATGTTGGCTCCGGCAGAGAAGAACTTATCGCCCGCGCCGGTGAGCAGCAGCACGTAAACGTTGTTGTCCATGCGCGCCCGCAGGATGGCGTCATCCAGCTGCCGCATCATTTCGTAGGTGTAGGTATTGGCCGGCGGGTCGTTCATCTCGATCACCGCCACGCCCGAGTCGGTGCGGTACTTGATTAGCTGCTTGGTGGTTTCGGCGCTTACCGGCTGGGTTGTGGTTGCCATGTGCATTGCTCCTTTAAGAAGTCGTTCACATCACTCGAACTTTGGGGCCTGATGCCCGCTTTGTCTGCAGCCCGGAATTGCGGCCACGGCATATACCGTGCAAGAAAATGTCGCCCATCTCCCGCGCCAGTTCGCCTGCGTCGGCATCCACCCGCGGATTATGCCAAGTGTAAATCCAGTTCATCATGCCGAACAGGCTGAGCACAGCAATGCGGCTGGAGAATTCTAATCCCTGGGCGCCCTTCAGCTCATCCACCAGTTTCAGGCAGATGCGGTAGTACTCGCGCTTGATAGCAGCAATCTCCGAGCCGTAGCCGTTTTTGAGAACGTCGTCTTCATGCGACAGGACCTTTACCGCCTTCTGGTTGGCCAGGAAATATTCCAGGTGATTTTGGATGAAGATGCGCACCCGCTGCTCCGGATCTTCCACCCCCTCCAGCCGCTCGCGCAGGCGCCCCAGGATGGTGGAGAACGTGTATTTCTGGATCAGGTAGAGCAGCTTTTCCTTGGAATCAAAGTAATAGTAGAGGCCCGCGAGCGACATGTGGCTGGCGCGCGACAGATCGCGCATGGAAGCGCCTTCGTAGCCCTTCTCGCAGAACACCTCGGTGGCATGCTCCAGTATTTTGGCCAGACGCCGGTCGAAACGGCTGCCCTGCCCGGCAGGAACCCGGGCCGAGCTGCGTCCGGAAAGCGAACTGGAACGAGTCGCGGAAGCCATGCTGTACGGGAGCCCCCACCCCTGAGGGCTTATCGAACGTTCGTTCTAGGATTATGATATTCCCTCCCTTCGCACCACGCAAGTTGCTGTTGTGGAATTCCCCAGGACCGATCACGTTGGCAGCTCGCGCCGAGAACCGACGACCCTAAAACACTGCGGGCGACCAGCACCGGAGCTCTTCTCTCCCCGACGCCGATCGCCCGCTCTGGGTTAGTTTAGTTGTTTGCCGGTTTACTCGCGCTCATCTCCCTGCCGTATCTGCAGGGCCGCCAGACACGTCTGACCGGCCAGAAGCGCTTCCGGCCACCATGCCAGCATGTCCAGCAATATCGCCACAGCTCGCAGGATCACGGTCCCCATCCCCGCCCAGCCACTACCGGCCACGCCAGTCCGGGTTGCTTCCTGCTCCGGCCTGTCCTCCGGCTCTGCTGTCACCAGGCGCGAGGCACCGTGCTCTTGCTCCTGCATCGCAACTCGACTCTAAGCCTGCGGCTGTTGCCGGTAAAGTTACGGCCGGCGCCCGCAATGGTTACGCGAGTCACGACGACCGAACTCGGACATCTGTGCCTGCTGTTCTCCGAATCTAAAGTCGTGCCAGGGAACGGCATCCGTTCTTATCCGGCAAAAAATTCCCAGTGAGGTGAATATGGAGCAGTTTGCCGGACGCGGCTCAGCCGTGCCGCTGGAGCATCAACCCGGCACCACTGGACGGTCTGCCAAACGCCGCCCCCAGGCCACGACCCAACCCGAAACTCGTGACGTGGAGGAAGCGCGTGATGTGAAGGAAGATGCGCAGACCGGCGGCAGCCGCTCTGTACACGTGACCAAGCCCAATCGCAAGCGCAGGGTAGCCTAGAGTATTGTGTGGGCACGGGGCTCTGCCCCGTGCAGGGCGGGGCGGCGTCCGCCCTCACACAGTCAGTTCTTGATCCCCGTCATCAGGCGTTCCACTTCCGCCTTCTGCTCGGCGTCCAGTGGAAGCAGCGGCAGGCGCACCGGCCCGCCATAGTAGCCGTTCAGGTCCATAGCGTACTTCACCGCTGCTATGCCCAGATCGGCCACCGCGCGCCTCGCGGCCTCTGCGATGCGCTGTTGCTTCTCCTTGGCCAGGGCGTGGTCGCCTTCCTTGAAGGCCGTGTAGATCTCGAAGCAAGCCGTTGGCGCCGGACAGGCAAACGCCAGGATCGCCCCCACTGCGCCCAATTGCAGCGACGGCTCCAACTGATGCGCTGCTCCCACCGTCACCTGAAAGCCTACTTCCTTGCTGCGGGTCTTGAACTTGGGCGGCGCCTGTACGGCCGTGGCCGCCGAACCTCCCAGCGCTCCGACGGGTACGACGTCGCCATTGCTGGGCGCTGGTTCCATGGCCAGCATGCGCCCGGTGACGGCGGCAAAAACCTCGGTCACCGTGGCTGTACGCTTTACGTGGCGCGTGCCCTCCACCATCTTGCGCACCTTTTCCAGGTTGCCGCTCGATTCCTTGATGCCAATGATGTTGGTATGCTCGGCCAGCTCGATGACCACCTCCGCCGGAATGTCGTAACCAGTTGCCCCTGGGAAGTTGTAAATGATGATCGGCAAAGGCGAGCGGTCGGCCACGGTGTGGAAGAAGGTCGCCATGTTGAGCGGCTTCATTTGCGCCTTGTAGTAGTGGGGCGTGCGCACCAGGGCCGCGTCGTATCCCAGCGTGGCCGCATATTCCGTCAGGCACAGCGTTTCGATTGCCGACTCGAGCCCCGTCCCGGCAATCAGCACCTTGTGCCGCGCTGCCGCCTCCCGCGCCGCCTTGAACACGTCACGGCGTTCCTGGTCGGAAAGCATCACCGCCTCGCCGGTCGAGCCTTGCACCACAATACCCGCCACCGGCGTCTTCGAATACTGCGCCACGTTGGCTTCCAGCTTTTTGTAGTACACGCTGCCGTCGGGATAAAACGGAGTGGTTATTGGCGGGAAAATACCGTGCAGTAGCATGCCGCTATTCTAACGCCGCCCAACTGAAAACCGCAGCGGACGCGAAGGCGCATATCACCCTGTCATCCCGAGCGAGTGCGCCCGAGCTTAGCGAAGGAGCGCGAGTCGAGGGACCTTGCGTTTCGCCGGGATAAGCAG
>DASSQB010000025.1:0-8655 GCA_035702725.1 Terriglobales bacterium
GGTCCAGAGTGGTGGTGCCGTAGGAGAACAGACCGCCCAGCACATCCTGTACGCCTTCCCGCCCGGGCGGAACTTCCAGATCAGCTTGCGTGCGAATTTGCCCCACGACCGTAACCGTGGAGCTCAACTTTTCCGGCTGCACGATCAGGCGAATGCCGTTAGAAAGCGTTGTGTCCAGGGGTGTGAGGTCCCACTGTGGAGCCTGCAATGGATTCAGCAACGACTTGGCCCAGTCGGGTAGAGGCACCGGCTTCGTAGGCGCTGTGGTGAGCTTCTCTGTGCCGCCAAACCCCTTAGCGGCAGCGGGAGCGCCCGAGGGCTGGGGCTTGAGGGTTGCCACGATGGCCTGATCGTTGCGCAGATAAGTTTGGGCAGTTCGGTTGACATCGGCCACGTTAACGCTCTGCACCGCGTCTACATCGTCCTGCGGGGAATTGCGGCCTTCGCTGGCCACGGCCTCCGACCATAAATCGGCGAGGCCGGGAATGGAATTGCGGGCAAACTCGTTGGAGGCGAGCACCGCCCGGCGGGAGGCGGCTACCAGGTCGGCAGGCACTCCTTTGCCGGCGTAATTAGCGACGATGCTTTGCAGTTCGGCAATGATGGGCTGAGCATCCGCGTGGGCGGGAAGGACTGCGTAAGCAAAACCCACGCTGGCCTGGCGATATTGTTCCGCCATTTCAAAACCGGCGTCCAGCGCTTTGCCCTGCGGCACCAGGGCGTAAATATCGCCGCGCTGGCTGCCCAGAACGTCGCTCAGCACGCGGGCGGCGGCGAAGTCCTTGCTATCGGTGCCGGGCATGCGGTAGCTGACAATGGCCAGCGTGTAGGGATAGTCGCTGGGCAGGGTGAAGCTCTCTGCTTTAACCGGTTGCAGCTTGATGCCGGGCCGAGGAGGAAGGGGCCGGCTGGGGATGGATTCGTAGAGTGCCTTCACTTGCGCCAGCGTGGCTGCCGGATCCACATCGCCACTGATGATCAGGATGGCGTTATTGGGGGCATACCAGTCACGGTAAAACTTCTGCAGCATGGCGCCGCTGGTGGCGTCGAAGGAGGGCTTGCTGCCCAAGGCGTCGTGCGCGTAGGAAGTGCCGGCGAAAATGTCCTGGTTGAGGCGGGTCAGGAATTTGTAGGTCGGGTTGGAGAGATCGCGGGCAACTTCCTGCTCAATGGCGCCGCGCTCCTGCGACCATTGCTGGTCGGAATTATCCACGCCACGCATGCAGGCGGCATCCATGTGCAGTACGAGGTCGAGGTTTTGTGCCGCCACGGTGGCGAAGTACTGGGTGATGTCCTGCTGGGTATCGGCGTTGTCGTCGCCGCCCAGCTGAGCGTAAATCGCCGCGGTCTGGTCGGCGTCCACGCCCTGGCAGCCACGAAAAGCCATATGCTCCTGGGCGTGCGCCATGCCGGGGAAGCCCTCCGGTGTTTCGTTGGCGCCCACCAGGTAGTTCTCCTGCACGGTGACCACAGGGGCGAGAGTGTTGCGCACGATAATGACGCGCAGGCCATTTTTCAGCGTGGCGCGAGTGACGTTGGTTTCGCCGGCAGCGGCGAAGGCGGAAATGGTGAAAGCAACGATAAGAAAGAGCAGGAAAGCGAGACGCGTCCGGGTTGTCGTCATTGTCGTTCTGGAGTTCTCCTGGCCAACATATTGAAGACGATTGTAACGGAGCAGGGGATGCACGGAATTAACGGGCCATCGGACGTATTCCCGCGGCCGGGGCGGCTTCTTCCTTGCTCAAACACAAGGTACCTCGACTCGCGTCAGTTTTGCTCTCGCTCAACTCACGCTCGCTCGGGATGACAGAGTAGATGCGCGGGTCAGAATTATCCCACGGCGGCGGTAGGGGCGCTGGCCAATTCGCGGGCGTAGCGCTGAATCTTCTTCACCGCGGCAACAATCTCGTGCATATCTTCTTCATCGCCCAGCAACGCCGGCTGCGGAATCCATACTGTCTCCCAGGCGGCGCGATGGGTCTGGGGAAAGCTGCGGTGCAGGAAATCATGTTTTTCTTTGGCATGCTCGCCGCTCAGCTTCTTGCGGTACTCGCCGCTGGTGAACACTTCCAGCGCGTGCAGCGGCGGATAGCTGGCCTGGTCGGGAATGCCTTCGGCCTTCATGGCCTCGATGAAGCGCTCGGTGGAAACGCCGGCAAACGCCTTGCGGTTGTAATGAAAAATGTAGGCGTACTGGCCGTTGCGGTTGCAGCGCATGTCGTGCTTCTGCGGCGTGATGCCCTCAATTTCGCGCAGCAGGTGGTCGAGCAGGCGGGCATTTTTGTGACGGCGCGCAGTCTGCTCGTTCAGACGGGTGAGTTGCACGTCGAGCACGGCGCCCTGCCACTCGCTCAGCCGGTAATTGGAGCCGTAAATGAAGTGGCTGTAGAACCATTCGCCAGGCATGCGGCCGCAATCGTGGACGGAGCGGGCCATGCGCTCGACCTGGTCATCATTGCTGACGATGATGCCGCCTTCGCCGGCGGTCATCAGCTTGCTCGCCTGGAAGCTGAAAGTGCCTGCTTTGCCGAAGGTGCCGACGTGGCGGCCGTTCCACTGGCTGCCGTGGGCGTGTGAGCAGTCCTCGACGAGGGCGAGGCCGCGTTGTTCGGTAAGGTCAACCAGGCGGTCGAGGTCGGCAGGATGGCCGCCCATGTGAACCGCGATGATGGCCTTGGTGCGGGGAGTGATAGCGGCTTCAGCCAGGTCGGGATCAAGGCAGAACGTGTCGGGGCGGACGTCCACCATAACCGGCAAGGCGCCGGCAAAAAGCACGGCGCTGGCGGTCGCAATGAAAGTGAAGTCGGGCACAATTACTTCGTCGCCGGGGCCGATTCCCAGGGCGGCCATCGTGACTTCGAGGGCGGCCGTGCCATTGGTGACGGCAACGCCGTGTTTGGCGCCGTGATAGCGGGCAAAGTTGCGCTCGAATTGCAGCGTGCGGGTGCCGGGAGTGCGCCACCAGACGCGACTCTCCAGCACCTCCATCAAGGCGGCGCGCTCGCGCTCGTCATAGACAGGCCACTCGGGGAAGAGCTTGCGTTTGCTCCGGGGTCCGCCCAGCAGCGCCAGTTGCGACATCGCGACCTCCTGTCTTGGCCCGCAGAAAACTCTATCCCGATGCCGAGTGGCGGTCAACGCCCGAAACTTTTTCGCCCCGGATGCACGCGGTTCGAGAAGCCAGGGAGCGCGATATGCGAGGCCAGGGAACCGATGGCGTGCCCTGCCGACAGCCGGCGGGACGCCAGCGCTACAGTTCGTACGAAGGCGCTAGTCGAGTTGCTTGCCTTTGGTTTCGGGCAGCAGGGCGGCCATCACAGTGGCGAGCAGGAAGGATGCGGCGCAGAGGTAAAAGGCCCAGCCCAGGCCCCGGGCTTGACCGACACGACCGATCACAAAGGGCGCCAGCGCGCTCAGGGTGCGGGCTCCGTTATAGGTGAAACCTAAAGCCCGGGCGCGCAGGCGCGTGGGAAAGATCTCGCTGCCAACAATTCCTGATCCAGAAAAAAAGCCAGTACCGAAGAACGCTACCATCGCGCCCAGCAACAAAAGCACCCATTCCGAGCGCGCCATGGCATAAAGCGGCACAAGAAGTGCTGCTGCCAATGTATAGAGAATGAAGCTGTTACGCCGGCCGAGACGGTCGGCCACCCAGCCAAAGGTCAGGTATCCAGGAAACATTCCGGCGAGGTTCAAAAACAGGAGCAGGGCGGTGGTGCTCATCACGCCAAAGCCGCGCCCGCCTTGGGAGACGGGAAGGGATAAGTAAGGCGGAATCCAGGTGAACAGGCCCCACCAGGCAAACAAGCCGAAGAAGTTCACCAGCAGGAGGGTGAGAGTATGGCGGGCATAAGTGCGGGAGAAAAGATGGAAAAAGGAATTCTCCCTCGGGCGCTCGGCCACTGTGTTCGCGTTGCGCGAGGCGGCGCGGTGCTGCTCCCACATTTCCGATTCCGGCACCTTCTTCAAAATCCAGAAAGTCACCAGTGCCGGCAGAACGCCCACGAAGAACACGACGCGCCAGCTGGAAAACTGCAGCACTATTCCAGCTACCAAGGCGGCAAGAGCATAGCCAATCGCCCAGGAGCTCTGCACGATAGACAGCGCTTTAGCGCGCTGCTCGTCGGGCCAAGTCTCCGCCACCAAAGCGGCGCCGGTATTCCATTCCCCGCCCATCCCCAGGCCCAGCGCAAAACGGAAACAGGCGAGCATGAAGATGGTGGTGGAGAGCCCGCAAGCGAAGGAAAAAACCGAGTAGGTCAGAATCGTGGCCATGAGCGCGCGCTTGCGACCGATGCGATCGGCAATGAAGCCGAAGAGCACGCCGCCAATCCCGGAGGCCAGCAGGGTGAGGGTATTGAGCAGGCCGGCGGTGCCCTTACTCATGCCCAGATCGCGCATGATATGGGCCAGTACCAGCGCATAGAGCATGACGTCAAAGGCGTCAAGCATCCAGCCCAGGCCGGCGGCAATCAGCGTGCGACGCTGCCCGCGCGGGATGGCGGAGAGGCTGAAGGTGGCGGCGCTGGCCATGGAGGGGGAATTGTACTCGCGGGCGAGGGCGCCCGTGGCATAAAGTTCTAAGCCTTTTTCTCGCGCTGCAGAAAGTGGAAGTAGCGGCGGGCGTGATGAACGTCGGCGGCGATCTGGCGGCGAAGCTCCTCGACGGAAGGGAACTTGATTTCCGGGCGCAGGCGGCGCAGGAAAAACAACTCGACTTCCGTTTCAGGGGTCAGTTCCAGGGGGTGGAAGTTGAGCAGGTGGGTTTCGATGGCAAACGATTCCGCGCCGAAGGTAGGGCGGTTGCCGACATTCGTTACCGAATCGAAGCACTCTTCCGCCACCCGCGTGCGCGTGATGTAAACGCCGTCACGCGGCACCAGTTCGTCATAGCGGCTGAGGTTGATGGTGGGCACGGTGTATTTGGCGCCGGAGCCGCGGCCGCGGCCAGGATTGGAAATGATGCTAAAAGACCGGCCCAGAAGGTGGCGGGCGTCGCTGACGTCGCCTTCAGCTGCGATCAGTTCGCGCACGCGGCTGCTGGAGACGGAGTGGCCCCGGATGCACATCTCGCGGTAAACCTTGATTTCAAATCCGAACTCGCGGCCGAACTCGGCCAGTTGCTGCACGTCCCCCTTGGCTTGGCGCCCGAAACGGAAGTTGAATCCCTCATGTACCTCACGCGCGTGCAGAGCGCGGTGGAGAATTTCTTCCCCGAACTGGCGCGGGGTGAGCAGGGAAAGGTCGCGGGTGAAAGGCAGCAGCACTACCGCGTCCAACCCGGTGGCTGCAAGCAGGCGCAGCTTTATGGGCAGAGGCGTGATAAGGGGCGGCGCCGCATCGGGATGAAGGATGCGAACGGGATGGGGATCGAAAGTCACGGCGAGAGATGTCGCGTGCAATTCGCGGGCGCGAGCCACAACCTCTCGCAGAACGTGCTGATGGGCGCGGTGGACCCCATCAAAGTTGCCCACGCTGAGCACAGTGCGGCCCAGGCTGGTGGGCAGTTCTTCGAGATATCGGTAAACTTGCAAGCAGTTCTCAGTTCGCGGTTCTCAGTTCCCGGTTAAAGCGTGCTGCTGCAGGGCTGAAGTGTTAACTACCAGCCACCAACTACCAGCTACTAAATCTCAAATTCCAGCTTCAGGCCGTCGTGCGCCAGGCGCACATGCGGCGGCAGGGAAGCGTTGGTCTGCTCGTGCGGCAGGTCGTGGCAAATGTGCGTGAAAAATGCCCGCCGCGGCCGCAGCCGCTCCACGATGCGCACCGAATTCTCCACGGTCGAGTGAGTCGGGTGCGGCTTATGCCGCAGCGCGTCCAAAAACAGGATGTCGAGATTCTGCAGCTGCGCAAATGATGCTTCGGGAATGGTGCTGAAATCGGTGAGGTAAGCCGCCGAGCCGAAGCGATAACCGTAAATTTCCGTGTCACCGTGGAGTACCTTGACCGGCTCAAAACACACGCCAAATAACTCCACGGGACCATTCACCGTATGCATTTCCACTTGCGCCATGGTTCCGTATTTGTACTCGTCGTCGAAGATGTAACGGAACATGCCGCGGACTACTCGGGCGACGGTTTCGCTGGCGTACAGCGGGATGCGCCGATGGTGGCGAAAGCTGAGGGGGCGGAGGTCGTCGAGCCCCAAAATGTGGTCGGCGTGGGCGTGAGTGTAGAGCACGGCGTCCAGCTGGCGCACGCCCTCGCGCAGCGCCTGCTCGCGGAAGTCGGGCGTAGTGTCAATCAGAATCACATGGCCGCCGTACTCGATCAGCACTGAAGGGCGAGTGCGGCGGTCGTGGGGGTCGGGCGAAGTGCACACGGCGCAGGTACAGCCGATGGTGGGCACACCCATAGAGGTGCCACTGCCCATCACGGTCAGAACCGCCTTCATTGCTGCTTGGGTCCGGGCTGGCCCGGAGCCTGAACGCCGCGCGCCAGCGCGTTGGTCACCTCGATATAGGCCATGTGTAATTCGTAGAGCACATTCTGCAGGAAGGCCTCTTCGGTCGAGGTGAGATTACCCTTGGTCTTGTCCTTAAGGATCTCAATTGTGTCAATGGTCTGACGCGCGCCAATCAGGTCAATCTGCGGGCGCCCTCCTTGTTCTTGCACCAGACCGAGCTGCAGCAGGGCGGTCATATAAAGCGAGGCAAGGAAGCGCTCAAAGGTGATCTGCAGGTCCTGCGCCTGCGTGGAGCCGAGTTCGCTTTTGAGCCGAGCATCGAGGTCGCGGGTGGACTTGGAGTAGGCATCCGCCTGAACTTTTTGTTCGGCGGGGCTGGGCGGAGGCGGCGTCTGCGCGGCCTCGGGCGGCTTGGGAGACTGCGGTGCAGATTCGGTTCCGGCTGCTCTCTTAGGTGCCGGCTGCTCCTCGGTGGCGTCAGGACGCAATTCGCCTTCCGGGGTGAAAAGGCGCCGGTCCGTTACGGTAAACTCTGGCTTCTTTTCGGCCATATAGTTCAGATACTTACCAACAATCTAGAAAGCAAAAGGTAAAGCCTCAACCAGGGCCTTTGAAGTGCCAATTTCCATACTAGCGCCAGGCGCTCCGGCTTCTTTGCGAAGGTAACCCAGGGCGGCAGCGATTTCCCCTTCGCGCGCCGGAAGCACAGCCGCGCTGGTGATTTCACCGACATCTTTGCCACCGGTTTGCACTTTGGAGCCGGTGGTGGGCAGCGGGCCTTCTACGATGCGGAAGCCGGTAAAGCCGCGATGCAGGCTGCCGCGGGCCCGGATGCGCTCCACAATCTCCTGTCCAATGTAGCAGCCTTTGGTGAAGCTGAGCGCGCGCATCTGGCCCGTTTCCTGGGGCAGGTCGCGCTCGCGAATGTCCTGCCCGTAGCGGGGAATGCCGGCAGCGATGCGAGCCAGTTCCAGAGCCTCCGCTCCGGTTGGCGTGGCGCCGGCTTTGACCAGCGCGTCCCACAGCGCCGGCGCCGGATCGCTGGCTAGCCACAATTCGTAGTTGGGCGAGAGCGGATGGTCGCCGCGAACCAGGGTTGCCGGGATGGCTCCGAACTTCACATCCGAGAGTTGCAGTGGCTGCAAAGGCGGAAGTTCCACGCCCGCAGCACGCAATGTTTGCTCCGCTTTAGGTCCTTGAATGCCGATGGCGGCCCAATCTTCGGCAGGCTTGAACTCAACCTGGTCCATGATGATAAATCGCTTAAGGTGGGGATAAAGTTTGACGGCCTGTCTGGCATCGGTTTCGAGCACAAAATCATCGCCGCGATTGTAGACGTAGAGGTCGCCCAGGATGTGGCCCTGGGGATTGAGCACAAAAGCGTAGACGCCATGCCCCGGCTCCAAATCGCGCACGTTGTTGCTGACCATGCCATTCAGCCAGCGCACGCGGTCGCGGCCGGAGATCGTGAAATAGCGCCGCCAGCCCAGCTGGTAAACGCTGCAACCGCAGCGCAGGGCGGTGAATTCTGTGTGCGGGTCAGAGAAAACAAGGGCAGTTTCGCCGCCGCCGTACTCTCCTCGCCGCGCGCCGAGGCTGGCCAGCCTCTCAGTTGAGATGGTGGAAGGCATACGAATTCTTAATTATACCGAGGACGCAGGGGTCAGGCGCCAGTTCGGAGCGCGGCGTGCGACAACCATCTGCAGAAGCACACGGGATTGTTCCCACTGAAGCTCCTCAGAATTGAGGGGTCCCCAGATACAAAACGGCTAAAGTGAGGCTCGTAGTACCTGGGGGTAGTAGGGTTTGGCACTGCGATCACGCCCCAGGTCTGAGTATGTATGTAATTGTGACTGAGCGAAACTTCGTCGTTTGGAGCTCAATGTCCTTCGACACGCACGTCGTGCAGCTCACTATCAGTTCGGATGAATCTTTCCAAGAGAGACTTATGTCGTGATGTTAGCGGACAGTAAAGATGATTTGTGTAATGTCGCGGTGATTATCCGCAGATGGTTGAAGCGTCACCTTTGTGTACTCTGCAGTTGTAGCTCCGCAGTTCCTGTACGTTGTAACTGCCGCGAGAAGCTTGTCCGGAGAGCTAGCTTGCGGGCCCGGTTTGTCGGCGCACATCGAGCATCCAAAAAGAGACGCTACGTTCGCTAACAATAGCAGTGTAGGCAAGAACAGCTTGCTCGCAGCGTTCATTTGTGACACCTTCCTCTAGTATTCGATCCTCACCGTGATCTGAA
>DASSQB010000026.1:0-3924 GCA_035702725.1 Terriglobales bacterium
AGCCGGCCCATGTTTTTTGAGGTGCACCGGCTGAGCGTTTTCAGCCCGCGCTCCCTCGACATAGATGTGGTCCTCGACCTGATGATCCACGACCTCGATATTGTGCTCGCCCTGGCGAAGTCACCCGTCAGGGAGGTGCGCGCCGTGGGCCTGCCCATTCTTTCCCCGCAGGTGGACATCGCCAACGTACGTCTGGAGTTCGAGTCCGGATGCGTGGCCAACTTCACTGCCAGCCGGGTGAGCACAGAAAAGGTGCGTAAGCTCCGCTTCTTCCAGCCGCAACAATACATCTCCGTTGATTACACGCGCCAGGACGTACTTGTCTTCACCGTGGCCCCAGGCGCCCAGCCGTCGGGAATTGCGGTGCCGGGAGCGCCAGGTTCTCCCATCCAGATAGGGAAGCCTTCGGTGCACTCGCAGGAGCCGCTGCAGGCCGAACTGCGGGCGTTCGTTCAAGCTGTGCGCCACCGCTCACAACCCCTGGTTCCGCTGGAGGATGGCCGTCGCGCCCTTGCCCTGGCCTTGGATATTCAGGCCACTATGCGCGAACACGGCCGCAGGGTGAACTTGGACGCGTTGGGAACCCTGAGATGATGAGGGGGAGCCGCACACTTCCGGAGAGGTGGAGGATGCACGGAACGCGCGATAGCTATTCCTGGGTGCCGCCCTATCGGTGCCCTGCCCGTCCCACCAAATACAGTACCAGGGAAAGCACAACGCTCAGAACAATGCAGGTGGCCAGAGGGAAGTAAAAGGTGGTGCTTTTGCCGCGATAAACAATGTCGCCGGGCAGGCGGCCAATGGGCAGGTGCATGCGTCCGGCAAAGACCAGGATCACGCCGAAAAACGCGATCAGAAGGCCAAAAAATACCAGGATTTTGCCGAAATCAGCCACTCGTTGAGTCTACCGCAGTTGCCACTTCTGACTCCTGAGTACCCGCTTACCAACCTGCTGCTTCTCACCTGCGTCCTAACTACACAGGTATGGATCCGCGGCAAACCGTCTCGGTAGTGGCCAATTTTCTGATCATTGTGGGGCTGGTGATCTACGCCTTTACCCTGTTCGCCGAGTATGAGTCCCGGGGGCGCTGGGCCAAAAATATAACTGGCCTCCTGGCCGGAATTGGCATGATGGTGCTGGCCATCGCCCTGTTGCTCACGCCGGCCAATGCGCGCACCATCATGAAGGTCGCCCAAAGCAGCGCCGCCGAGGTGCTGCTCTGGGTAAGCACGGGACTGCTTCTGGCCGCAATCGCGGCTTTCGGTGCCATTACCTACTGGCGGCCTCTCCGTCTGCTACACGAGCGCAAGATCGAAAGCGACCTTCACCGTGAGCTCCCGAAGATCCCGTAAAGGAACCGCAGCCGACCGCGGTCAGGTGGTGCCCTGGCCCCAGCCGGGGGTACCGGCGGCGTCCCAGTCCGCGCCGACAGTTCCCCCGCAGCGCTACGCATTCCTGCGCCGACTGGGCCCGGGCATCGTTACCGGCGCGGCCAACGTGGACCCTTCGCTGATTGTTACCGCAACGGTGGTCGGCGCCGCCTTTCATTTCTCGCTGCTCTGGGTGGTGGTGCTCTGCGTGCCTATTCTGCTGGCGGTCTTTGCTGTTTCAGCGCGCCTGGGCTACCAGACCCGCATGGGGCTGGTGCACCTGCTGCGGGAAAACTATGGGCGCCAAGTAGCGCTGGCCTGCGCCCTGCTGATTGTGGTGATCAACCTGGCCATGATTGTGGCCGACCTGATGGCCGTCTCCGACGCGCTCTCCATCATCCTCGGACAAACGCGCATGTTGTTCGTGGCGGCCACCGCGTTCACTATCTGGTACATCCTCATCTTCCGCGACTACCGGCGCATTACCGACGCGTTGGTCTGGCTCTCCTTGCCTCTCTTTGTCTACCTGGTCTCTGCCATATTTGCCGCGCCTTCACCGGCGCAGGTAGCCCTGCGCACATTTGTGCCCCGGGTGCAGGGCGGAGCCGAGTACGTGGACGCCATCGTCGGCATCTTTGGCTCGCTGCTCACGCCTTATGTGATCGTGTGGCAGACCAGTTCGCGTCGTGAGCAGGCCACGATAGGCGAGGAAGACTCGCATGTGGCACAATCGCGCGCCGGAACCGTGGTCAGCACCCTGCTGGCTTACTGCGTGATGCTCTCTGCAGCGGCGGTCCTCCACTTTGCCCATCCCGTAGACATGACCACTACTCAGGCTGCTGAGGCCCTGAGCCCGGCCGTGGGCGGCTTCGGCCCCATTCTCTTCTCCATTGGCATAATCGGGGCGGGCATGGTGGCCCTGCCGGTGTTGGTGGCTTCCATGTGTTACAGCATCGCTGAAGCCATGGGCTGGCGCTCCGGCTTGAGCGAACACCCCTGGGATGCGAAGAGCTTCTACGTGCTGATTTCGCTTTCCATGCTATTGGCAGTGGCGCTGAATTTCACGCCTATCAATCCCGTGAAAGCTCTCTACTGGTCCCAGATCCTGGCGGGAGCGCTGACCGTGCCCATCCTGCTCTCCATCTTGGTGCTGTCCAACGACCGCCGCATCATGCGCACCACCAACACCTTCTGGCAGAACTTCTGGATTGGTGGCGCCATCGGCGGGCTGATTGCCATTGGCGCCATTCTGCTGGCCTGGAAGCTCTGAGGCGTGTGGGGTAGCAACCACTGCCCCGAGGAGGACCTTTGTGGGGACAGCCGCCCTCGGCTGTCCGCCGGGCGTAGCCCGATCTGCCCTCAGGCGAGCTTCGCTCGCCCGCACAGGCGAGGGCGCCTGTGCCTACGCAAGTGTTGCAGCCGAGGGCGGCTGTTCCCACATTTGGAATTGCCGGCGAGCCATGCGTGCTGCACAAGCGCCGCGACCGATCACGTTGCTAAAATGATCGTGTGAAAACACTTGGCGTATTGGCCATCGCCCTTGTTGCCGGCGTAGGTATCGCGGGGCAAAGCAAACCCCTTGAGCTCACCTCCGAGCCCGGACACCACCTGGTCTTGAAGAATCAGTACACACGCGTATTCCAGGTTGAGGTGCCGCCTCATGCTACGACCCAGTTGCATCTTCACCGTCACAGCTACCTGTTTGTGAACCTGGGGCAGGCGGAAATCGAAAACGACGTCCAGGGCAAAGCTCCAGTGAAGATGAAGTTGGTAGACGGCGAGACGGAACTGGCCCCGGGACCGTTCGCCCACCTCATCAAGAATATTGGCGACACACCGTTTCGCAATGTGACCATCGAAATCCTGCGCTCGCCTTCGCCGGCGGTCCAGGGGACGCCGCGCGAGCGCGGGCTGAGCGTGGACAACGGCCTGATGATTGACACCTTGTTCGACACCGCGCAGGTGACGGTCGTCGAATTTCAACTCAATCCTGGCGCTCACGTGGATATCCATCAGGACAAGTGGCCGCACCTGTTGGTTGCGGTGAGCGACCTGAAGCTTCGCGACCAGAGGCCGAACGGCCGTGGCGGTGACCTGAATCAGAAAGCTGGCGACATTTCCTGGTCAGAAGGCGGGCACCCGCACACTTTCACCAATCTGGGACTGAAGCAGGCGCATTGGATTGACGTGGAGTTCAAGTGAAACCTTCGGTCCCGCCCGCGGAACAAGCCGCACCAGGCTTGCCGCGCCGGCCGGGTCAGACCCTGAAGTTATTCGCGGCTGCGATATTTCTCGCCTTCGTTCTGCCCATGCTGTTCTTGGCCGGGCTGCTGGCTTGGCATCAATACCGCATCCTTACGACTTGGCCGGCGGTGGATGCAGTGGTCACCAGGGTGGACTGGACCAGCACTGAGACCCACACTTCGCGCCAACCGATCACCTCCTACGGAGCACGTTTCACTTTTCGCTACACAGCACACGGCCATTTGTACGAATCCAGCGCCGATCTGGGCTACAACTCGTCAATCCGCTCCGATATCGAGCACTGGATGG
>DASSQB010000027.1:0-4990 GCA_035702725.1 Terriglobales bacterium
TAAAACGTCCCGTCCTGGTAGCTCGTACCTGCATGGAACACCTTCACACCCGGCCTCTGGCTGGCCTGCTCCAAGCCGACAATCTTTTTTCCCGCGGCGAAAGTTCCCGGATAGCCCCCGGAAGCCACCACCACGCATACCGCCGGCTGGGGTGACCACTTGAATTCGGCATCGCTTACCCGGCCTTCGATGGCCGCCTCCATCGCGGAAACCAGGTCGCTCTCCAGGCGCATGAGGATGGGCTGGGTTTCGGGGTCGCCAAAACGGCAGTTGAACTCCAGCACCATGGGCCCGGTGGCGGTCATCATCAGCCCGCAATAGAGCACGCCGCGATATTCCATGCCCTCCGACTTCATGCCCTCGACCACTGGCCGCGCGATGTGCGCCACCAGCCAGTCGCGCATTTTGGCGTCAATGATGTCGTCGGTGGAATACGCGCCCATGCCGCCGGTATTGGGACCGGTATCGCCTTCGCCCACCCGCTTGTAGTCCTGCGCTGCCACCAGCGGCGCTACTCGCTCCCCGTCGCTCACCACCAGAAAGGAAAGCTCCTCGCCCTTCAGGCACTCTTCCAGCACTACCCGGCTGCCGGCTTCGCCCAGCATCTTGCCGGAAAGCATGTCCACGGCGACGGCCGAGGCTTCTTCCTTGGTCTTGGCAATCACCACGCCCTTACCCGCAGCCAGCCCGTCAGCCTTTACCACTACCGGCAGGTGGAAGTGGCCGAGCGCATCCTTAATCTCTCCCGGTGAGCTGCACACGGCGTAGTGTGCGGTGGGTATGCGATGCCGCTGCATGAATTCCTTGGCAAAGGTCTTGCTCGCCTCCAGTTGCGCCGCTGCCCGAGTCGGTCCGAAGGTTCGCCACCCGCGCTTGGTGAACTCATCTACCACCCCCAGGCTCAGCGGCAGTTCGGGCCCAACTACCGTGAGATCCGGCTGTACCTTCTGTGCCGCTGCTACCAGCGACTCCAGCGACTTCACATCTGCCGCCATGCACTTTGCTTGCTGGCAGATGCCGCCGTTGCCGGGCGCGCAATACACCTGGGAGACACGCGGCGACTGCCGCAGTTTCCACACCAGCGCATGCTCGCGCCCGCCGCTGCCGATCACCAGGATTTTCATCGCCGCTGTCCGGAACAATTCAGGTTAGGGTGCAACTGAAGTTGCTGTCAAACCGCGCCTGCCGTGTGGACACGGGGCTCCGCCCCGTGCAGGGCGAGCGCAGCTCGCCTCCTCAAAATGCAAACCTCAGGTCGACGCCTCGCCAGCCGTCAGCAGGTTGCCTCTCCCCCCACCTTATGTAAACTGTGACTACTCATGGAGGCGAGCTCCTCAAGCCAGGCCGACAGCGCGCGCCCGCGCTCCAAATGGCTGCCTTACTTCCGGCGCGCTGAAATCTGGTCCTACTTCGGCCCCGCGTTTGTCGCCAGCATTGCCTACATTGACCCCGGTAACTTCGCCACCAATATCCAGGGCGGAACTGAATTCGGATACACACTGCTCTGGGTGCTGCTGTGGTCGAATGCCATGGCCATCCTGATTCAGTTCCTGGCCGCCAAGCTGGGCATCGCCACAGGGAAAACGCTTCCCCAGAACTGCCGCCGGCATTTTTCACGCACCACGAATTTGGGCCTATGGGCGGCCGCCGAGCTGGCCGCACTGGCTACCGACCTCGCCGAATTTCTGGGTGCTGCCCTGGGCTTCTATCTGCTGTTGAACATCAACCTGCTGCTGGCGGCGCTGCTCACCGGCGTTTGCGTCTTCCTCATCCTGGCCACCGAGCTTTATGGTTTCCGACGCCTGGAGCAGGTGATCATGGCCTTTGTCTTGGGCATTGCCACCTGCTATGCGGTGGAAATCTTTCTCTCTCATCCTGACTGGCGCAGCGTAGCGCACTACGTCGTCGTGCCCCACCTCACCTCGGCCAGCGTGTACATCGCGGTGGGCATGCTGGGGGCCACCGTCATGCCGCACGTGGTTTATTTGCATTCCGCGCTGGTGCAGCACCGGATACGTGAGGAAGAGGAGCGCTCGCCCAACGGCACCGTGCACCGCGTGCGTCATGTGCGCTATGAGTTGTGGGACGTGCTGGCCGCCATGAACGGCGCTTGGCTCATCAACTCCGCCATGATCATCATGGCCGCCGCCGTCTTCGCCCATGCCGGCCGCAACGTCATGTCCATCGAGCAGGCCCATGAAACCCTGCGCCCGTTGCTCGGCCGCTTTTCTGCCATGGCCTTCGGACTGGCGCTGCTGCTTTCCGGCCTGGCGTCGTCAACCGTGGGCACCATGGCCGGGCAGGTGATTATCGAAGGCTTCCTGGAAATCAAGTTTCCCATCTTCCTGCGCCGCCTCATCACCATGATTCCCGCCATTGTGGTTATCGCCATCGGCCTCGACCCGCTTAAGATCCTGGTCCTCTCCCAGGTGGTGCTCAGCTTTGCCCTCCCCTTCGCTCTGATTCCGCTGATCATTCTTACTCGCCGTAAGGACGTCATGGGGCACCTGTGCAACGCTCATCGCACCATCTGGCTGGCCTACGTCACCACCGGCGTGATTCTAGCGCTAAATGCGCTGCTTCTATTCCAGGCCCTGGGCGGGAAATTCTGATCTGCGGAGAAACCAAGATGCTTGTGTGGGCACGGGGCTTCGCCCCGTGCAGGGCGAGCGCAGCTCGCCTGGGTGTCTGTGCGGATACCAAGTTGCCGTGTGGTCACGGGGCTTCGCCCCGTGCAGGGCGAGCGCAGCTCGCCTCAGCTAAATTGCAAGTCTTCGATCTCCTCCGCACTACCACATCTTCGGGTGAAGGTTTTACACTAGATAGTTTGAGCATTTGAAAAGGGGCACTCATGTCGGCAAATAGTTTTGGCAGCCGTTTCAGCCTGCGCGTGGGCGAGAAGGAATACGAGATCTACCGTCTCGACGCGCTCGACAAGCAGGGCATTCCTACCCGTCACCTGCCGTTTTCGCTGCGCATTTTGCTGGAGAACCTGCTGCGCACCGAAGACGGCGAGTCGGTGAAGGCGGAGGACATCCGCGCCCTCGCCTCCTGGAACAAGAACACAGTGCCCTCGCGCGAAATCGCCTTCACCCCCAGCCGCGTGCTCATGCAGGACTTCACCGGCGTGCCCGCGGTGGTTGACCTGGCCGCCATGCGCGACGCCATGCGCCAGTTGGGCGGCGACCCCGGCAAAATCAATCCCATCCAGCCCGCCGAACTGGTGATTGACCACTCCGTGCAGGTGGACGAATTCGGCACCTCCTGGGCGTTCCAGGTGAATGCCGACATGGAATTCCAGCGCAACAAAGAGCGCTATGCCTTCCTCCGCTGGGGTCAGACCGCTTTCCGCAACCTCGCCATCGTCCCCCCAGACACCGGCATTGTGCACCAGGTCAACCTGGAGTATCTGGCGCGCGTAGTCTTTGTGCAGCCCAACGGCTCCCGCCCGCAGGCTTATCCCGACACTCTGGTAGGCACCGACTCCCACACCACCATGATCAACGGCCTGGGCGTGCTGGGCTGGGGCGTCGGTGGCATTGAAGCCGAGGCCGCCATGCTCGGTCAGCCTGTATCCATGCTCATCCCGCAGGTTGTGGGTGTGCGCCTGAAAGGCAAGCTGCGCGAGGGCTCCACCGCCACGGACCTGGTCCTCACCATAACGGAAATGCTCCGCAAGCACGGCGTGGTGGGCAAATTTGTGGAGTACTTCGGACCCGGCCTGGCCTCGCTTCCCTTGGCCGACCGCGCCACCATCGGCAACATGTCGCCCGAGTATGGCGCGACCTGCGGCATCTTCCCCATTGACGCGGAAACCCTGCGCTATCTCCGGCTCAGCGGGCGCAGCGAGGAGCAGATCGCGCTGGTTGAGGCTTACTGCCGCGAGCAGGGCCTGTTCCACAATGAGAAGACGCCGGAAGCGGAGTACTCCGAGGTTCTGGAACTCGACCTGGGTAAAGTCGAGCCCAGCCTGGCCGGCCCCAAACGTCCCCAGGACCGCGTGCCCCTGTCTCGCGCCGGCGAATCCTTCCAGCAGGCTCTGCCTTCGCTGATCAAGCCGCCCAAAGCGGTCGCCGCTGCTGCAGCCAAAACCGCAGCTCCCGCTGCCAATGCCCTGCGCGTTATCGGCCGCTGGGAAGGCGAAGGCGGCAGTCCCACCGCCGTGGGCGTGGAAGATGCCGAAGCTCCTGCAGCGGAGAAGCCGGTCCTGGTGGACGTGAAGAAGAATCTGCGCCATGGCAGCGTGGTTATTGCCGCCATCACCAGCTGCACCAACACCTCCAATCCCTCGGTGATGCTGGCTGCCGGCTTGCTGGCCCAAAAAGCCGTCGAGCGTGGGCTTAGCGTGCCACCCTGGGTCAAGTCCTCACTGGCGCCCGGCTCCAAGGTGGTACGCGACTATCTCGACCGTGCCGGCCTCACGCCATTTCTCGACAAGCTGCGCTTCAATCTGGTGGGCTACGGCTGCACCACCTGCATAGGCAACTCCGGGCCGCTGCCGGCGGAAGTCTCCGAAGCCATTGACGAAAACAACCTGGTTGTCGCCTCCGTGCTCTCCGGGAACCGCAACTTCGAAGGCCGCATCAACTCCGAGGTTCGCGCCAACTACCTGATGTCACCGCCGCTGGTAGTGGCGTTTGCCCTGGCCGGCCGCATTGATATTGACCTGCAGAACGAGCCTCTGGGCCGCGACCGCCAGGGCAAACCCGTGTTTCTCTCCGAGATCTGGCCCTCGCAGCGCGAGGTGGACGAAACCATCCGCAGCGCGGTCGAGGCCGGCATGTTCCGCAAAAGCTACAGCGAAGTTTTTGCCGGCGACGAGCGCTGGCGCTCGCTGAACATTCCCAAAGGGCAGACCTACGCCTGGGATGGCGCCTCCACCTACATTAAGCAGGCGCCTTATTTCGACAACATGCCCGTCAGCCCTCCGGCGGTCGAGGACATTCGCGGCGCCCGCGTGCTCGCCAGCTTGGGGCACAGTGTTACTACC
>DASSQB010000028.1:0-4757 GCA_035702725.1 Terriglobales bacterium
GTATCCCGTAATCCCATGGAAGCAGGCCACGCGCGGAACATAGCGCCGGAGTTTCTCGAGAAGGCGCGGCGACCATCTTTCGAAGTCGGCATCGCTGAGTTCTGCAGCATTTGCTGAAGGTCGCTTGACGATGTCGGTCAATCCAATACCAAAGCGGGGCAGCTCGGCATCGTGCACCGGCCGCAAGGAATCTGTTTGCAGCGCACTCCGCACCTGCAGGCTCAGCTTCGATGCCGAGAACGCCGGCCAAAAGCGGCTGGTCGAGCGCGCAAAATAGTGCCCGCGTTGCACCGAGAAAAGCCCAGGATTGATTCCGATAAAAACAAGATCCAACCCGGCCGCCAGGTAGTCCGGCAGCGTGCGAAAAGGGTAGACCTGAGTCATCGGGCTGAGGCGGACGGCGAGGAGGAAACTGGAGCCGAGAGCCGGACTTGAACCGGCGACCTGCTGATTACGAATCAGCTGCTCTACCAACTGAGCTATCTCGGCCCGAATTTGATTCTAAATTGAAGCGCTGGCGCGGTAAAGGCGCGCCGGGGAACAGCTGAGGCCTGGAAACATGGCAGCCACGCCCAAAGCGCCTCACGCTGCTACACTGGATTGCTCACGTTTTACGTCTATTTTCGTCAGATAGTCTCAGCAGACCGTGAGGAGTTCTATGCCCATGTGCGCGCGCTATACCTGCTTGCTATTGCTGTCGCTGTTCGCCATTGCCGCCGGAGCCCAGGACTGGAGCAAAATGCAACCACCCTTGTGGAGCACGAAGCCCGACGTCGCCGCTTTCGAGAAGATCGAAAATGACCGGCTGGCCGCCGGTCAGCAGGCCGTTGATGGACTTCTCGCTGTTAAGGGAACGCGGACGGTGGACAACACGCTCGCCCCTTTTGACGAGGCCAACCGGCAGTTGAACAGCGCCGCCTATTTTGCAGGGCTCATGCAGCAGGTGCACCCGGACGCCAAGTTTCGCGACCAGGCCACCGAGATGGTGCGCAAAGTGAGCGCGGCGCAGACGGCTCTGGCGCTAAATCGGGACGTCTATAGCGCGCTCGCCGGGCTTGACTTGTCGCGTGCCGACGCGGCCACCCGCTATTACGTCCAGCGGCAGTTGCTGGAATTCCGTCTGGCTGGCGTGGACAAGGACGACGCCACCCGCGCCCGCTTGAAGCAACTGAACGATCAGCTCACGGAAGAGCAGTCCATGTTCGACCGCAACATCTCTGACGGCACCAAGACGGTGGAGGCAGACCCCAAGGAATTAGAAGGTTTGCCGCAGGACTACATTGACCGCCACAAGCCCGGCGCCGACGGCAAGGTACGCATCACCACCGATTATCCTGACATCCTTCCTGCCCTGAAGTTCGCCAGGAGCGACGCCCTGCGCCGCCGCCTGTATGAGGCGTTCAATACCCGCGCCTACCCCAAGAACCGTGAAGTCCTCAGTAACATGATGCAGACGCGCTACCAGATCGCGACCCTGCTGGGCTACCAGTCGTGGGCGGACTACAACGCCGCTGACAAGATGATCCAGAAGGGCGGCAACATCGGCGACTTTATCCAGCAGGTAAAGAGCGCCGCGCAGCCGGTCGCCGAGCGCGAGTTCGCCCTGCTGCTGGCGCAGAAAAAGAAGCTCGACCCGCAAGCCAACTCAGTAGATGACTACGAGGTTTCCTACCTGCAGGAGCAGGTTCGGCGCTCGGAATACAATTTTGATTCCCAGTCCGTGCGCCCATATCTGCCCTTCGCGCGTGTCAAGCAGGGCATTCTGGATACCGCGGCCACGTTATTCCACCTCACCTTCCGCCAGGAGAACGGTGTTCCTTCCTGGGATCCGGCGGTCGAGACCTGGGATGTGCTCGATAGCGGCAAGATGATCGGGCGCTTTTATCTCGACCTGCACCCCCGCGCGGGCAAATACAGCCACGCGGAGATGGCGCCGGTGCTCGACGGCATAAAAGGAAAGCAACTACCCGAGGCCATCCTGGTGTGCAACTTTGCCGTGCCCACGGCCACCGACCCCGGCCTGATGGAGTACGGCGATGTGGTCACGTTCTTCCATGAATTTGGCCACCTGATGCACTGGATTCTGGGCGGCCAGCAGGCCTGGGCGGGAATCAGCGGCATCAGCATGGAGGCCGATTTTGGCGAAGCGCCTTCGCAGATGCTGGAGGAGTGGATGCGCAGCCCGCAGGTGCTGGCCTCCTTCGCCCGCCACTACCAGACCGGCGAACCCATTCCGGCCGAACTGGTGGCGCGCATGAACCGCGCCTCCGCTTTTGGCCGCGCCATGTGGGTGCAGCAGCAGAATTCCTATACCGCTATTTCCTACGAGCTGTACCGGACCAAACCGGAGAATGTTGACATTGAGGCGGTGTGTCCGCAGGCCACCCGCGACTACACGCCGTTCATTCCTTTTCCGGGCATCCACATGTACGCTTCATTTGGCCACTTGGGGGGATACTCCTCCGCGTATTACACCTATTTGTGGGACAAGGTAATTGCGGAAGACTTCTTTGCCCAGTTTGACGCCGCCAACCTGTTGGGCGGCGACGTGCCCATGCGCTATCGCCGCGAAGTGCTGGAGCCGGGCGGGTCGGTTTCAGCCAACACCCTGGTGCGCAACTTCCTGGGCCGCCCGCAAAGCATGTCCGCGTTCCAGCATTGGATGGGAGAGGAGTTTGCCTCGACGACCGCTGCCGCCCGCACGGAGAGAAGTCGGCGGTAGATTTTAAACGTCACTTGGCGTCGTGGAAGATAATTCCCAGGGTGTAGCGCTCGCCTGATTTCACGGTGCTCACGCCATGGCGGGTGTTTACGCGGTAGTAGCCGCGGCTGCCGCGAACTGGCCGGTATCGCGTGGTGAAGACCACAGTTTCGCCCTGCTGCGGCGTAATCGCTTCTCCTTTGGATTGGGCCCGCGGCCGCTGCTCCATCAGCAGAAACTCGCCGCCGGTGTAATCCCGCCCCGGCTGGCTGAGGAAGCAGGCCACCTGCAGAGGAAACGCCACCTCTCCGTAAATATCCTGATGCAGGCAGTTGTAGCCGCCCGTGGTGTAGCGCAAAAGCAGCGGCGTGGGACGGCGCTGACCATGGCGATGGCAGACTTGCAGGAATTCCTCGAGTTGGCCGTGAAAGCGCTCGTGGCTGCCCAGGTTTTCCATCCAGCGATTGGCGATGGCGGCCAGCGGTGGGTAAAAACTGTGGCGCAGCTCCTGAATTTCACCGGGAAGCGGGTCGGCAAAGTACTTGTAGTCGCCCAGCCCGAAGCGAAAACGCGCCATGTCAATGTGGCTGCGAAAGCGGGCGTCGTCAGGGTAGAGGCTTATCAGCTCCCGGCACTCCTCCGCCGTCAGCACGGGCCCGGTCTGGGCATAGCCACTTTCCGTGAGCGCCGAATCCAGCGCCTCCCAGTCAAGCCGCTGAACGCGCTTGGAAATGCTGGAACCCAATTTCACAGCCGGCATAGCGGTCTTAGTTCGAACGCTTTCACGAATGGGCAACACAGACGGCATCACTTCCCTCCCCAACAGATGATCGAGTCAACCCTAAACGCCGCCTATCCTTCGGGCCATCCGAAGCTTGCCCTCGAATTCCACATTTCCTCTGCCGCGAGTGCAAAACTAGTTCCACTCTTGGCTCCCAAGGTGCTGATTTTCCACAATTAAGCCAAGTTCCCTATTGCCAAATACGTCACTGTCTCAACATAATACGCGCAGGAAGAACCTGAAAAGCCGTGCACCGATACAGTCGAACTGACCTGCTGCGTATCCTGCGCTTAACGGCGCGACAGCTGACGGCATGGGAAAAGGCCGGTCTCATCGCTCCGGCCGAGACCTATTCCTTTTTTGACCTTCTGCAGGTAAAGAAAGTGCGCGACCTGTGTGCCCGGCGGGTGCGGCCGGCGGTGATCCGCGAGTCGCTGCAGGCCATGCAGAAGCAGGTGGCGGGCATGGAAAACCCGCTGCTGGAGGCGGGCGCTTACTCCACCGGCGCGCGGGTGGTTTTCCGTCACGAAGGCAAGGCGCTGGAGCCGATCGCCGGACAGTTCGTGATGGATTTTGACCCGGCGGACAAGGTCGTGGCCGCCGATCCCAGGCTGCGGGCCATCACCGCCGACCAGGGTGTGGCCGAGCTTTTCGCCCGCGGCATCGCGCTGGAAGAAGAACCGTCCACGCAAACGGAAGCCATTGAGGTCTACCAGAAGGTGCTGGAACTGGAGCCCCAGCACGCGGCCACTCACATCAACCTGGGCACTATCTTTTATAACCGCCAGGACTTCACCAAGGCGGAACATCACTACCGCGCCGCCATTGAAGCCGACCCTCGCTACGCCCTGGCCTACTTCGATTTGGGCAATGTGCTGGATGAGACGGGGCGGGTGCCAGAGGCGATTAAGGCCTACAGCACCGCGCTAATGCTGGCGCCCACCTACGGCGACGCCCACTACAACCTGGCGCTGGCCTACGAAAAGATAAAGCAGCCGCGCAAGGCCCTGAAGCACTGGCGCGCCTATGTGCGCCTGGATAGCGCCGGCCCCTGGTCGGTGCACGCCCGCAACCAGATTCGCCGCATCCTGACCAGCGACGCGCTGAGAATCGTCTACCGCGGCAAATCCTAGCGATCCTGTGGCAGCCACGCCGGTTGTCATCCTGAGCGCAGCGAAGGACCTGCTTTTCGCCTGTGCTGGAGTTTGGTCATTCCCCCTACTCCCGCCTAATTCGGTAAAATCCTAGGTTCGTACATTCGCTCCGAAGGAAGTG
>DASSQB010000029.1:0-6274 GCA_035702725.1 Terriglobales bacterium
GCCTGATCCATGGTGGGGGCGTACAGGGTTTTTAGCAGCTTGGATTCCGCTTCTGCTTCCGCCGTGGCCCCAGTGCGTACGTAAGCCTCGGCCAGCAGCTTCATGCTGAAGGCGTTGTCGTGGTCTTCCTGCAGGTGCGGAACCGCATCCTGATACTTGCCCTGCTGCACGAGCCGCGCTCCCGAGGCCGCCTCCTCGGCGTGACGGATAGCATGGCTGTTGCTGCTTGCGGCCATGGTATGCAATTGCCGCAGCGCCTCGTCGGCAACGGCCTGGTCGCCGGCATCGCCGGCCCGCGCCACGCGCCAGCGCAGCACCCGAGCCAGTTCTTCGTCGCGGTCGGACTTGGGAACGCTGGTAGTGCGATCCAGAACGCCTTCTGCCTGGGTCAAATGCTTCAGAGCGGTTGCGGTGTCAGGCTCATACATGGCCATCATGCGGTGGACTTCGGCTTCGTGAAATTCCAGCCCCAGCGAGTGAGCTTCGTTGGCCAATGCAGCAAAGGCGGTGTCGGCCTGCTCGTACTTGTGCTCGCGCACATAGGTTATGGCCGACTGCATCTCAAACTCCACTCGGTCGGCATCGCTCTCCGCACCCGCAATCGCCTTGGCATATTCGCTGCGCGCCCGCGCCTGGTCCCCCATCAGCGCATAAGTGTCAGCGATACCCAACTGCGAGTACACGAACTTGGGATCAATCTTCAGTGCGGCCTGGTAGTGCTGTAGCGCCCCCGGGAAATCGCCGGAGAGGCGCAGTACTTCGGCATAGGAATCCTGCGGGTTCGGTTCTCCGGGCAAAGCGGCTACATAGCGCTCCATAGCCGCTATGGCTTCCTTGTAGTTGCGCGTTAAGGCGTAGGCATATCCCAAGTCGTTCAGCGCAGGGGGATATTTGGGATCAACGGCCAGGGCGCGCTCCATGAGCTTGCGGGCCTGATCGTAGCTTTCCTGGAACACCAGCCAGTTGCCCACTACATAGAGAAGCTGTTTGTCGCGCGGATACATGGCCACCAGGTCGTTCATGGCCTGAATGCCGGCCACATAGTTGTTTTCCCGGACGCCTGCCACCCAGCGGATAAACAGGCGCTCCCCTCGAGTCACGTGGCGCTCCAGGGCTTTGGCCTTGGCCAGTTCGGCGCTCTGCTCGGCGGGATCCTTGCTGTTGAAGCAGATGTTAATGTGGGCCAATGCAAAATTGGGATCGCGCTTGGCCGATTGCCGCCATTCGTCCATGGCCTTGGCAGTCTGCAGATTCACGAAATCAATCATGCCCTGCTGAAACAGCAGGCGCGCGCGCTTGGAGTGCACGGTTAACGGCAGAGTCTTCCGGCGATGCAAATGGCGAAGCCGGTCAACGCGATGCAGCTGCGTGCTCAGGTTAGCCGGCTGCGCGACAGCCGGATACGCCAGGCACAGCAGCAGCAGAATGCCGATGCGTCGTCGCATGAGCAAGGTTCTCGTGGGGTGGATTTACGTCTGGAGGGAGCGTAACACGCGAGTTAGTAGGGGCCAAGGTAACCTGCGCGGTACCATCGGGTACTTAGGTACAAGGCCTGCTGGGGAAGAAAAAAAAGCAGGCCCCGTATTCCGGGGCCTGCCGTTAACTTTGATGTCAATTGCCGCTTCTTTTAGAAAGTGAACTTTGCTGCCAGTTGGATCCCCCGTGGCCCGCCACCCCCAAGGAACGGATTGCCGATGCCCACGTCCCCAGTGGCGGTCAGCGGCAGGAAGCCGAGGTGATGCCCAACGGGACCGGCTGTGGGATCTACGTTGGGCGCTCCCGGGTCTGCGATAAACCCTGGCAGAATAGGGTTGGAGAAGTTCGGGTGATTGAACAGATTGAAGAACTCAGCCCGCAGTTGCAGGTTAACCCGTTCTGTCAGAGCAGTGTTCTTGAAGATCGAGAAGTTGAATTCCTTAAAGCTGGGGCCGCGCAGGGAGTTGCGCCCGGAGGTGCCGAAATGCCGGGTTCCGGGAATACAGTTGGCTTCGCTGCCGCTGGAATCGGGCGGATTGGGCAGGAAGGTACAAGGCGCGGCAAATGAACTGAGGTCCAGGAAGTTACCGGGCAGACTGCCATAGCGGACGGGGCCGATGATATCGGGACGGTCGAAGCCCTCGCCGGCGCCAGAGTAGTCGCCTTCAAAAAAGTAGTTGAGGTGAAAGGGTTGGCCGTCCTGCAGGCTTAAGGCTCCATCCAGACCCCAGCCACTCTTCAGCCTGGCCATGCTGCCCCCCGCCTTGGGGAATTCGTACACGAAATTCCACGTAAAGCGGCGGCGTATGTCGAAGCTGGAATTGCCGCGTTCCGCTGCCGGATTGAGGCTGTTCGTGGGCTGTGCCTGGTTCGGGATGAAGTCCTCGCTGTCGCTGGCATCGTCGATCGAATGCGACCACACGAAATTGGCTTGCGTTTCCAGGCCGTGCCAGGATGCCACGCGTAGGCTGGTCTGCAGGGAGTGATAGATGGAGCTGGACTCCGACTCTTCCTGGTTTACGTAGAAAAAGTTGGAGAAGGGCCGCGGAACACCATAGCCACTTACTCCGTTGGCCAAGTCGAATGCGGTTATCGCCGCCTGGCTGGGCTGATTGATGTCTCGGAAGCGGAACAGCTTGGTTCCTTTTGTTCCCACGTACCCCACCTGCAGCACAGCCTTACTGCCGAGCGCCTGCTGCCAATTCAAGTTGAAGTTCTGCACGTAGGGTGTGCGCAGGTGGGGATCAGCGGCAAAAAAGTCGCCCAGCGGCGTAGCCCCGCTGAAAACGGGCACGTTGGGTGCCAGAGCGCCACCGGTAAGACCCAGAGTGGAAATCGCCGCCGGACCGGTTCCCGTGTACGCCGGCCCCGGGCAGAACACGCAGTTCCAGGGAAAGTGTCCCAGGAAGATGTCCTGCGCGAAAGCATCGTAGAACAGACCCCAGCCACCGCGGAGAACGGTTTTGCCTTTGCCGGTGAGGTCGTACGCAAAGGCGACTCGCGGAGCAAAATTATTGTGGTCCGGGTTGTAGAGCTTGTCCGGACCTCCGGGGCTGCCCACTTGCACTACCGAGCCGCCGTTGGCAGGGTCAAACTGGTAAAACAAATTGTTTTTCTCCGCCATGACGCCAAAGTAATCCCAGCGCGCTCCGAGGTTCAGAGTCAAGCGCGGTGTCCAGCGGAAACTGTCCTGAATGTACAGACCATGGTTGTTTTCAGAGGTGTGCCGGCGCGTATTGCCGATCGCCTGGTCGCCGCCGGAAGGAGTACCTTCCAGGAAGGTGGTCAAATTGTCAAAACTTAGCTCACCGCGAAAATTGTGCTCCAGGACCTGCATGATGGTCGTGCGCCGGAATTCATAGCCAAATTTAAGGTCGTTCCGGCCAAATTTCCACGAGTAGTTATCCACGAAGTGCCAATTTGCATCCACGCGATTCCGTGGAACACCCGTGGTAGCCCCAATTTGAGAAAAACCTCCTACCGAGATCGCCGGCAACCCACCCTCATAGGGTCCGACCCCGGTGTCCAGTCCGATGGAAGAAGGATTGAAGCTCTGGTCCTCGGGGAAAAAGCCCTCGGCAAAACGGTTCCACCCTAGACGTGCCTCGTTCACCTGGTGCGCATTCACGATCTTAACGTAGGACAGAGCCACCAGTTGTACGCGCGTGGGCGTCACGGTGTTAAATCCGGGGAGCAGGCCGGCGGCTAGTTGCGCGAAAGGAAAGCTCTGATCGCTGTCGCCAAAGTAGTAGCGCCCAGTCAGCAGATTCTTGGGATTGAAGTTGTGATCCAGCTTCACAATCAAGCTGTCAACACGATTGCTGAAGCGGGTAGCGGTTGAAAGATTGTCGGTGGTGCAACCGGTTGTGTCACTGCCAGCGCTTGCAATGTTTGGCGTCGGCCAGGGGTGCCTGGTCAGCAGAGCGGTGGTCACCGGATTCAATGTGCCGCCGCCCGAGACAATGCTCGCCTCAGCGGCAACGATTGTGGCCGGGTCGGGCACGCAACTCGTCCCCGATTGTGCGCCGGTTTCGCGCTGTCCCTCGTAGTCCACGTAGAAAAACGTCTTGTCCTTGATCACTGGTCCGCCGAGCGACCCGGCGAACTGGTTATTGTGGAATGGGTTTTTCGGGTTGGGCGCAAAGTTGAAGAAGTTGCGCGCGCCAAGTTGACCGCTGCGCCAATATTCCAATCCGCTGCCGTGCCAGCTGTTGGTCCCGCTTTTGGTCACGATATTCACAATGGCGCCGCTGTTGCGCCCGTACTCCGCTTCATAGTTTGAGAGCACACGCAGTTCAGCGACGGCATCAATAGGCAATATGGTTGCAGGATCCCCAAAAACACCCGCTTCATTGATCGCGGGGTCATTACGATAACCATCGTTCATATCCGTACCGTCGAGCAGGAAGTTGTTCGCACGACCACGGTTGCCGTTCATGGAGAACGTACCGAATGAGCCGGGAGAGTCGGAAATTTGGTCGGGTGAACCGGCAACTCCTGGGTTCAGGTAGATGAGCTTGGTATAGTCCCGGCCATTCACGGGCAGGTTCTCAATGGCATGTGGGGTCAATGTTCCGCCCAGTTCAGCAGAGGTGGTTTCCACCTGGGGCAGAGTGTCAGCCGAAACCAGCACCTGTTCGCTTACCTGCCCCGGCCGCAGGGTAGAGTCCACCCGGCTGTCGGTGGCCACGCTGACAGTGACACCACGTGTTACTGCAGTCTGGAACCCGCTCTGCGAAACCGTGACCAGGTAGGAACCGATGGGCAACTCAGGAACGCTATAGCTACCATCCGCGCTGGTCTGGGTGGTGCGCTCCAGCCCTGTTGCCGCATTGCGCACCGTTACCTTGGCCCCGGAAATGACGGCCCCGGAAGGGTCGGTTACTGTTCCTAAGATAGTTCCGCGAAAAGTCTGCGCCATTAAGCCAGTTGCTGCCAACAACAAGAATCCCAGGACTAAACGCAACTTCATGACGTTTCTCCTTTGCCCGCGTCCGCAGCAGCCGACGCGAACACACCATTTCCAGGATTTGAGAGGGATTGTATGCTGGTCCCGCAAGCCCGGCCACGCCGGTCAGTCGGGTAAAAATTTAAGTGCAGCATTGCCAGTTGGTTGAGCGTACAGCCACATCAGGGACCGCACAATGTTATGTAAGGGAAAAAACGGGGCCAGCCTACTGAAAGCCGGGACAGTCGTCAACCATCAAAATGCGGCTTGCAAGCATCTGATATGCTGAACCGGCCCAAAATGGGTCATTCGGGGGGCCTATGGCGCGATGCATTGCCTTCGACAAGCCGACGGCGCAAGCCATTTCCAGGAATCTGCACCTGCTCACGGTGTGCAATCCGGAAGCCGATCCTGTGCAGACCGCCCTGCAAAGCAACGCCCCCATTTCGCTGCTGGCCGTGCCCTCAGAAAACGGCAAGCACGTGCTGGTAGCGAAATTCCGACGTCCAGCCCTGGCCGTTGCCGACAATGAGCCTGTAGGCTTCGAGGCTAGCGGTTTCCTGGGCCTTAGCGATGAACCAGTTTTCGTGCCTGGGTCTCCGGTCAGGAAGTGGTGGCAGAAGCTACTAGAGTAAAATCCCTTAGAATCAGCGGGTTAAATTAGAAACTGAAGGCCAAGCCGCCGCGCAGGGTGCGGGGTGCCTGGACCAGGTAGAGAGTGCGGCCATCCTTGGCCACCACGGGCATATAACCCTGAGCCAGCAGGTTATTCACCTCCAGCAAGGCCTCCATATGGTTGACCACGAACATCGAGCCGGGTAAAGGCTGGCGAATGAAGAAGTTCCAGTAAGCCCCAGCCTGGCCCGGGGAAGCGTCGAACATATCTACCGGGGTAATCGCACCGCCATTGATCCAGCGGTAAGAAGCAATCCAGCGGGACTTCAGCTTGGGTGCGGTGCCGCTCATCTTGCCGGCAATTGCCTGGCGGCGAACCGTTCGGAGAGCGTCTCCCAGAGCGTCAAAGGAGCTATTGGGGGCGACGTCCAGGACCCCGCCGTAGGCGTAATCCAGCGTGCCGGTGAGCCCGGCGGGCAAAGTACGCTGCACTACCAGGCGCAACCCTGTTGTTTTCAGCTCCCTACCCGCAAAGGAGAAGGTCTGCGAGTAGACGTCGGGCAGAACATTACCCACTTCCGCGCTGGCATCGCCCACGCCGGTGAGCATAGTGTTGGCAATGCGATCGTAGTAAACAGCACCCTGTACGCGGGTGTTCCCCAGGCGGCGCGAAATAGCAATTTCCTGATGATGAGCGCGTTCTAAGACAGGATTGTCGCCCACAATGGACATGCG
>DASSQB010000030.1:0-2383 GCA_035702725.1 Terriglobales bacterium
GTACCCAGTTCCTGGTACCTGGTACCCAGTCAAAAGCAAATTCGACTGCGAACTGGGTACTAGGTACTGGGAACTCGAGTGACCCCGAGCCATGTCCCCCTGACATCTATTAGCCTCCACAACGTGCTTCTAGACTAATGACTTAGGCTTTCCACCGGTAGGCGTCGGGCTGGGGCAGTCCGATGTGGGCCAGCACGCGGTAAACGAACTGGCGGGCCATGGCTTCCATGCCGGCGGGGCGGTTGTAGAAGGTGGGAATCATCGGGTAGATGGTGGCGCCGGCGTCGGCAGCGCGGTAGAGGTTGCGGATGTGAATTTTGTTGAGCGGGGTTTCGCGGACGCAGAGCACCAGGGGGCGTTTCTCCTTGAGGCAAACGTCGGCGGCGCGCTCGATGAGGTGGACGGCAAGGCCGTTGGCAATGCGCGCCAGCGTCCCCACGCTGCAGGGCATAACGATCATGCCCTCAGAGGGATAGGAGCCGCTGGCCACGTTGGCGCCGATATCGGCATTGGCTTGTTCGTGGAACTTGGCAGAGCTTTTGCCCAGCAATTGTTCCAGGAGCCGGCTGCGGCCGCGGATGCTAAGTTCTTCTGCCAGAACGCGTAAGGCATTATCGGAGGCGATAAAATTGACGGTTTTGACCCTCCGGTCGCGTTCCAGGGCCAGCAGCAGTTCGCGGAGGAAGAGCGAGCCGCTGGCGCCGGTGGTGGCAACGGTTAAGTTTTTGGGCCCCGCTGAGTTTGTAAGAGTTGGCATCTAACAGAGTTGTAGACGAGGTTTCCCCGTGTCCCCCTGGGAAGCTGAGCATAGGGAGAGCAGCTCCGGCAAGTCAAGGAAAGCTGCTGCTGGCCCCTCCCCTGGGCAAGCCGCCCGCGGCCAGCAGGTCCTGACCCCGGTAAACGGTCCACAACCATGGCCAGTGCTTCCACTTTGCGATGGCGCCGTAACGCCGCCCAACTGCATGCCTTAGCGCAGGTGGAGCGGGAAATCCGCGCCACCGACCCCAACAGCCGGCGTAAGTACCTGCGGGACTTCAGCGAAGCCTTCCGCAGTTACCAGTCAGTGCTCGGCCATGAGCACCTGGAAAGCATGTTTCATGCGGCAGGGATTCTCCTGATCGGCGACTACCATGCGCTGCCGGCCTCCCAAAAGTATGCCAGCGAATTGATTGCTGAACTGGCAATAAGCAGCCAACGCCCAGTGGTTCTGGGGCTGGAGACAATTTTTGCCCGCGACCAGCACATTGTGGACGAATGGATGCGCGGCGAGATCGAAGAAGAGGAACTGCGCGAGCGCATCCGCTTCGACCTCGACTGGGGCTACCAGTGGGAGCCGTTTTACGAGTTGCTGGCGGGAGCCCGCGGCCACGGCGTGCTCATTTATGGATTGGACTGCATGCCGCGCGATGATCTGCGCAAGATCGCAGCCCGCGACCGGCATGCCGCGGAGAAGATAGCCGAGTTGCGGCTGCTTCATCCAGAAGCGCAAATTGCGGTCCTGTTCGGGGAATCGCACCTTGCTCCCAACCACATTCCCGAACTGCTGCAGAAGCTTTTGCCCGAAGACCGCGTGCTCACCTTGCTGCAGAACGTGGATCCGCTCTACTGGAAGGCGGCAGGAGAGCAGCGCGAGCGGGTGGAAGCGGTGAAGGTCAGTGACGACGTGGTTTGTGTCTTCAACTCCACGCCGCTGGAAAAATACGAGAGCTATCGGCTGTGCCTCGACCGCTGGAGCCGGGAAGGCGCAGGAGCGCCCGACTTCGGCCCCACGGTTTATAACCTGATTGACGGGTTGGCGCGCTTTCTGAACATCAACGCCTGCTCGGCGCACAACGGGAGGCAGCCCAAGTTCCTGGTTGACCTGCTGCCCGAAGTTTACTGCCGCTCCTCGGATGAACTCCTGCACAAGCTGCTGCAGCGGCGCATCGCTGCCGAGCCCGACCGCAAGGCCATTCGCGCCCGACTGGCGGAGCAGGGCAGCGCCTACCTGCCGGCCATGAACTCCATTTATGTCACCGATTTTCAGATGGTGCACGTGGCCGAAGAAGCGGCGTCATTTCTGCATCACGCCTGCCGCGGCTCGGTAAGCAAGCCGGCGAACGGCAATGGCAACAGTCAGCTTGAGCCGGAAGACCGCTTCTACACGCGGGTGGTGGAACACGCCTTGGCCTACTTTGGCTCAAGGGTACTTTATCCCGCACGCCCTCCGGTGCGGGAAGCCGATTTATATGCCCTGTACACTCAATCGCAGGAGGAAATTGAAAGCTGCCATGCTTACAGCTACGCTGAATACATGCGCCTGCTGGATTTTCTCGTGCTGCACAAGGACTATGAAGCCAGCATGAAGCGCTACCTGGCTATCCCGGCACTCATCGAGGAAGGC
>DASSQB010000031.1:0-7124 GCA_035702725.1 Terriglobales bacterium
GAAAATACGGCCTGTGCCATTTTTGCCGACTTCGATAACGATGGCCGTCAGGACCTGATCGTGGTTCGCGCCAATGGGCCGCTGCTATTTCTGAACCAGGGCGGCGGCAGATTTCGCCAGCGACCGGATGCCTTTAAGTTCGCTACTCCTCCCCAGGGAACCTTCACCGGGGCGGCGGCCGCCGACTACGACCGCGATGGCTGGCTCGACATTTATTTCTGCCTCTACATCTACTATCAGGGCGCCAGCCAGTATCGCTATCCCTGCCCTTATTACGACGCGGAAAACGGTCCGCCCAATTTCCTGATGCGCAACGGCCGCGACGGCACATTCCAGGATGTGACCGCCCAGGCCGGGCTCGATCGCAACAACACCCGCTACAGTTTTTGCTGTGGCTGGGCGGATTTCAGCGGGAAGGGCTGGCCTGACCTCTACGTGGTGAACGACTTCGGCCGCAAGAATCTCTACCGCAACAACGGGGATGGGACGTTCACCGATGTCGCGCCCCAGGCGGGAGTTGACAACACGGGCGCGGGCATGGGCGTGTGCTGTTTCGATTACGACAACGACGGCGTCCAGGACCTCTATGTCGCCGATATGTGGACCGCCGCGGGTGAACGCATCTCAACCCAGGATGCTTTTCAGAAGAACGCGCCGGCGCAGGTGCGGGCTCTCTATCGCAAACACGCCATGGGTAATTCGCTTTTTAGAAACATCGGGAAAGGCAGCTTTCGCGACGCTACCGCAGCGGCGGCAGTCGCCATGGGCCGCTGGTCCTGGGCGTGCGACGCCTGGGATTTCGATCACGATGGCTTCCTCGACCTCTACATCGCCAATGGCATGATCTCCGGTCACTCCCGCCAGGATTTGAACAGCTTTTTCTGGCGCCAGGTGGTGGCCAACTCTCCTCTGCAGGCCAGGACTAACCAGGCCTACGAACAGGGCTGGGATGCACTCAACGAACTCATCCGCTCTGACGGCACCTGGAGCGGCTACGAGCGCAATGTGTTTTACGCCAACAATGGCGACGGAATGTTTTCTGATGTTTCCGCCACTGTTGGGCTCGATTTCCTGGAGGACGGCCGCGCCTTCGCCCTCGCTGACTTCGATCACGATGGCCGGCTGGAGGTGATTCTCAAGAACCGAAATGCTCCGCAAGTGCGCGTGCTGCGCAACGTAATGCAGGGCCTGCCGCCATCCATAACTTTCCGTCTGCGCGGCATCCGCAGCAATCGTGACGCTATCGGCGCGGTCCTTACCCTGCGCACCGATCTGGGAGAGCAGACACGCCAACTCCAGGCCGGCTCCGGATTTCTTTCTCAGCATAGTAAGGAAGTTTTCTTCGGCCTGGGGAAGGCGAAGGGACCGGTAAACGCCTCCATTCGCTGGCCCAGCGGACTGGTGCAGGAATTGCGCGATCTGCCGGTTAACCACCGAATCTGGGTAGAAGAGGGCGCTGATGCGGTTCGCGCTGAGCCCTTTCGGGCGACGTCACCCATCCCAGAAAAGCCTGGCGTGGTTCAAGAAACGGAGTCGCTGCCGGCCACCGTTGACACCTGGCTGCTGGCGCCGGTGGCCGCTCCGGATTTCACTCTGCTGGACGCGACCGGGAAAACCTGGAACCTTGCCGCCCTGCGCGGTAAGCCGGTGCTGTTGCATCTATGGAGCACAGACTCTGAGAACTGCTCCGATGACCTCGAGCGCTTTAGGCGGGCGCACGCGCGCTGGGCAGTCCAGGGCCTGCAATTGCTCACTATCAATTTTGACACCGACCAGTCGGAAAACTCAGCCATGCGGGCGCGAAGCCGGCACTTTCCCTTTCCCATGCTCCGCGCCTCTGCCGACGTGGCCGCCATCTACAACATTCTTTACCGGTACCTCTTCGACCGCCACCGCGACCTGGTGCTGCCCACATCGTTTCTGATTGATGAAAGAGGCGAGATCGTAAAGGTCTACCAGGGCGCGGCCAATCCGGAGCAGATTGAAGGGGATCTTCGTCACCTGCCGAAAAACATCACTGAGCGCCTGGCGAAGGCGCTACCTTTTGCCGGTGTCACCGGCACCTTCGATTTCCGCCGCAACTACCTTTCCTACGGTTCGGTTTTTTACCAGCACGGTTATTTCGACCAGGCCCAAGCCTTCTTTGAGTTTGCGCTTCGCGACGAGCCCGAGAGCGCCGAGGCGCTCTACGGCCTGGGCAGTGCTTATCTGAAAAAGGAACAGCGGCAGGAGGCGCGGCAGCGCTTCGAGCGTGCGGTCAAACTGCCTGCAACCTATCCCGACACCTTGCCCAAAGCTTGGAACAATCTTGGCCTGCTTGCCGCCCAGGAAGGCCGCATGGCCGAGGCGACCCAATATTTTCAGCAGGCACTCCGCATTAATCCCGACTACCTGGTCGCTCTGGAAAACCTGGGCAACGCCTATCGCCAGCAGAGGCAGTGGGACCAGGCGCGGGCCGCTTTTGAGCAGGCGCTTGCTGTTGATCCTGGAAGTCCGGGCGCGAACTACGGCCTGGCAATGGTTTATGCGGCCAGCGATGACTCCGAGCACACCTACGAATATCTGCAAAAAGCCCTGCAGTTCCGTCCCGGCTACCCTGAAGCTCTGAACAACCTGGGCGTGCTTTACGTGCGCACCGGGCGCCGCGATGAAGCGGTTTCCACGCTGCAGAAATGTATCAGCGTAGCGCCAGCTTTCGACCAGTGTTACCTGACCCTGGCTCGCATTTACAGCCTGGAAGGCAATCCCGGCGCAGCGCGTGCCGTCTTGCTCCAGCTATTGAAGCAACATCCCGGCCACGCACAGGCACAGAAAGCGCTGGCGGATCTGCCACAATAGTCTCGGTGCAGCGTCATATGATTCATAATCACGGCGCTGGTTCAGCTGTGTCGCATGGTTCGTATCAGGGCGCGGCTTTAGCCTCTCCGACCCGCCCATCCCTCTCTTCTGTCATCCCGAGCGAGCGCGAACCGAGCTTGCGAGGAGAGCGCGAGTCGAGGGACCTTGTGGTTTTACCGTCTCACCAGAACGTCCCGAGATCTTGACCTACTTCACCCCACGCGCATTCGGCGTGGGCGCGCTCAGCAAAGCCACAAACAGCTCGTAGAACTTCTCAGCATTCAGGTCGAACTGTACCTCCACCGGCTGCGCTTCAACTTTGGGCTTGTTCGCCTCGGCCCAGCTCAGCGTATCGCCGTAATTTCCGCCCCGGTCAAGGTTCACATCCATGTAGCGCGTCTCTTTCGCCGTAATCAGGCTCGGGTCCAGCCACGCTGCCGCCGCCAGCTCATCCCACAGGTAATCGTATTTGCCGCGAAGCCGCGCATACTTGGCGACGTATTGTGCCGCTGCGGAATGCCCCGCCTTCACGCGGCTAACCAGCTCAGCGGTAAGCCGTGTTTTCACGGATACATCCACTGGCGTGCACACAAGCTTCTTCCAGGGCGCGCGCAACACGATGTGCGCTGCCTCCGGATCAAACCACAAGTTGAATTCCCGCCGTGGCGTGTTGACGAACTCGGGATCATCAGTCTGCGGATTCAGGCTCCCGCCCATGAAAACCAGTTCCTTCGCCAGCCGGGGAAACTCGGGGTCAATGGAAATGGCCAGCGCCAGGTTGGTCATCGGCGCGCCCTCGTAGATGGTTACCTGGTTGGGAAACTTGCGCACCATCCGCACCAGGAAATGCGCGGCATCTTCCTCGGTCGGCTTAGTGGTGGGCAGCCCCTCGGGCACATCGCCCAGTTTGTCCGCCGGATGATAAAAGCGTGGCGTCCACGCTCCCAGCCACGCCACCGACCCATAGCGCTCTTCCCACATCTCGGTTTCCGCTTTGCGGCGCACCAGAGGATATTCGGCTCCTGCCACCACCGGAATGTCAGTGCGCCCGATCAGTTCGAGCATGCGCAAGGTGTGCGCCAGCTCCGCTTTGAGCCACTGATCGCCTGTGACCACAGTGATACCCAGCACCTCAGTTTGTGGCGACTGAATGAGCAGCAGCATGGACTGCTGGTCGGTTCCACCCGGCCCGGCGGCGTCCTGATCAATGATGACCTTGCGTTTCTCCTGCGCCCAGCAGGCGACGCAGGAAATGAACAGCACCGCTGCCAGGTATCGCCACAGACAGCCAAGTTTCATCTTTCACCCCACAATGGTTGCGCCCGCAGGCTCACTGCCTGCCCGACAAGCGCCCAATCAGAAGCTCAAAAAATTTGGCCGAATCCACATCCACCGCCACTTTGGCGTTGGGCGCGTATTTCTCGCGCACCACCGGAGAGGTGCGGGTACCGGCCAGCGTGGGCGCTGACCCGCGAATCGCGAAATTGGCGCCCGCTTGTCCTTCCATCCCCGGACGCCGCCGCAAGTCGCCGGCCACCGGGCTGTAGCCCAGGGTCGCACCGGAGGTCAGCTCACCGTCAGTTTCTACGTCCACGTAGTAATCCTGATATTTGAGCAGCCCAGGATTAATGAAGCTCGCCACCGCCAGCGGGTCGTGCATGTTTGGCCCCACCAGGAATCCCTGCTCCCGGTTGTGCTCGAGAACGCTGCGCCCGATCTTCGCCGCCGCCCGGCTCACCGGGTTCTGCTCCGCCTCCAGCGTGCGCACGTGCTCCTCGGTCAGCGTCGTCTTGCGCGTCACGTCCAGCCCGACCATGGTGATGGGCATTCCCGACTGAAACACGATGCGCGCCGCTTCCGGATCCACATAAACGTTAAATTCTGCTGCTGGAGTGATGTTTCCGCCCGAAAGCGAGCCGCCCATCATCACCAGACCCCGCACCATGCCTGCAAGTTCGTTATCGCTGCGCAGCGCCAGCGCCACATTCGTAAGCGGTCCAATGGTGAGCAGTGTAACTTCCCCGGGGTACTTGCGAACTGTGCGCCGAATGAATTCAGCCGCCGGATCGGACACCGGTCTGGTTTTAGGTTCAGGAAAAACCGCGCCTCCGAGCCCATTCTCGCCGTGCGCGTAGGCCGCGGTCACGAGTCGGCGCGCCAGCGGTTCCTTCGCTCCCCCGGCCACGGGGACGTCGGTGCGGCCGGCAATTTCCACCATGCGCAGCGCGTTTGGCAAGGTCAGTGCCAGCGGCACGTTGCCGGCCACGGGAGTGATGCCTTCGATCTTCAGCTCCGGCGAGCGCATGGCCAGCAAGAGTGCCAGGGCGTCGTCCACCCCCGGGTCGGTGTCAATAATCACCCGCGACTGGCTGCCGGCGCTCCGATTCGCCTCAGGTTCCTGTTGGCCGAATGTTTGTGCCGCCAGGTTAGCCACGCCACTCACCGCCAGTCCTGCAGCCGAACTGGCCACGAACTGCCGCCGGGTCATGCCCGCGGACTTACTCTTTTCCATAGCGTCCCATCTTTTCCCGTTTGCTTGCGGCTGATTGCGGCAAGCAATAAAATACGGACCTTGTTCCTGCCATTGCTGCTGGTCCTATGCGCTGTTTCCAGGTAACTGCAAAGCCATTCCGCTCCCTCCTCATGGCGGTTATGGGCTTGGCTTTGGTAGAGTCTTCAGTCCTCGTTTTCGTGGCTGCAGCACAATCTGCTCCGTCATCCGCTGCGGCCACTCTCCAGATCTTGGTCCGCGATTCTCAAGGACACCCGCTTAGCCAAGTGACGCTTCGAATGGAGCCCCAGGGCGACATGCAGAAGCTGGTCGCACAAACCGATAGCCATGGGCAGTACCGCTTCACCGCTCTTCGACACGGCTCTTACATGCTGCGCGCGGAGTTGCCTGGATACGCCGCCGCTTCCTTCGGTCCATTCGTTATCCCGGCCGGGTCGCTGAAAACCGTCAATCTTACTCTCTCCCCCGCTGCCTCCTCCCAAAACAATTCCGCCTCGCTGCAATTTTTCGACGAGCCCCAGTTCACCATTGCGGGGGTAACCGATCCCACCAGCTTGGGCGCTCACGGCTCCAACGCCACCGCTCCCGCGAAAGCTGATCTGACCAGGGAAGTGGTATCCCTGGCTGGCCCCGCCGCCTCTCCCGGTGCGAAGCCGCCAGCCGATGAGCAAGCGCTGCGCGCCACCGCCGAGCGTCAGCCGGCTGACTTTGAAGCCAACAGTCGCCTTGGCAAGCTGTTGCTCGACTCCGGCCGCTCGCGCGAAGCGCTGCCCTACTTGCAGCGAGCTTCACAACTCAAGCCAGCCGACTACCAGAGCAGCTACGAGCTGGCGCTTGCCTATGCCGGCGCCGGCGAATACCAGCCCGCGCGCGCCACTCTGAAGCCTCTGCTGGCCACTTACGATCACGCCGAACTCCATCATTTGCTTGGCGACCTCGAAGAAAAGCAGGGCCACCCCCTGGACGCTGCCCGTGAGTATGAGCGCGCCTCGAAGCTTGAGCCCAGCGAAGCCAATCTCTTCGACTGGGGTGCAGAGCTCTTGCTCCATGGCGCCGCCGAGCCCGCCATCCAGGTCTTCAGCCAGGGCAGTCGCCGCTTCCCCGAGTCGGTGCGCATGTTGCTTGGCCTGGGCGTCGCCTGGTTCGCCCAAGGCTCCCGTGACCAGGCTGCCCGCTATCTCGCCCAAGCCTCAGACCTGGATCCCGCTAACCCGCGCCCCTATCTTTTTCTCGGCAAGATCGCGGAGGCCGAGTCTTCCCCCTCGGAAGCTACTGCCCAAAGGCTGGTGCGCTTTGCGCGGCTGCATCCGGAGGATGCGCAGGCCAACTACTATTACGCGGTGAGCCTGTGGAGGCAGTGGCAAAGCCACACCGATGCCGGCAAGCTGACCCAGGCAAGCGCCCTGCTGCAGAAGGCGGCACAACTCGATCCCAGCTTCGCCCTCGCATATTTGCAGCTTGGCATTGTGCAGGCCGAGCAGAAACAATACCCGGAGGCGATTTCCTCATATCAGAAGGCGATCGCGGCCGATCCTCGCCTGCCAGATGCCCATTACCGCCTGGCGCAGGCCTGCATGCGAACCGGCGAACAGGCGAAAGCTCACGCTGAAATGCAGCTCTACCATCAACTGACCAAGGAAAAGGCGCAGCAGGCCGGGCGCGAGCGCAGCCACATGCAGCAGTTTGTCTACACGCTGCGCGGCCAATCCCCCGCCTCTCAACCGCGCTAATCCGGATGTAAGTATATGCAGCCAATGTTCGTCCCGGTTGCGGA
>DASSQB010000032.1:0-9292 GCA_035702725.1 Terriglobales bacterium
ACGTAGCTTCCGAAGCGTTGCTGGTCCTTCATCGCTACTTGCGGAAAACGAGACCAACACCATGGATCTGCACGAGAACCGTGTGGGGGCGGGGCTCTGCCCCGCCCTGCACGGGGCGAAGCCCCGTGCCCACACATTCACTTCTGGTTTCCAGCCCTGTAACAAATTCGCACAGCTTGCATTTATGGGTGTGACCCGCGGAGGGAGCAGGGGGAAACACCATGATTGAAGCTAAAGTCACTCTTACTCAACCACTTAGGAACCAACGTCAATTTATAGCTCGCAGCGGCAGCGGCCATCACCTGCTGATGGATGACGCCGCCGGGGCCACCGGGCCCAAACCTATTGAACTGGTGGCGGTTGCCCTAGCCGGGTGCACCGCCTTCGACGTCATCACCATCCTGCGCCAGAAGTACCACCAGCACGTGACGGGATATGAGGTACGGGTAGAGGCCGATCAGGCCGAGCGTCCGCCGCAGGTGTTCACCGATGTTCGCATTCACCACGTGATTACCGGCTATGACGTGGACCCGGCAGCGGTGGAGGAGGCCATCCGCCTCTCCGAGGAAAAATACTGCTCGGTGGGCGCCATGGTGAAGCAGACCGCCGCCCTGCACACCACCTACGAGATAGTGGCGGAACAGGGCGCAGAAAGGCCACAGCCGGTGGCGTGAAGACGGCTGAAATTTGGCGACTGGCTGTGACGGCAATCACCGCCAGACACCCCGGTCGCCGACATAGGCTAGAGGGCATTCACTCGAGGTTTAAGACGGCTTTGATTTGCTGGAGCACAATTCGCAGGAGTATTGCTTTGCCGGTGCTGGCGGTCGCTTCCCTGCTGGTTCCGGCGGCGGTGGCGCAGACTCCGCTCAGCCTGCAGCAGGCGGTCAGTATGGCGCTGGAGAAGAATCCCCAGCGCAAGATGGCACTGGCTGACCAGCGCGCCGCCCAAGCTGGCGTGCAGGAGGCGCGCTCCGGCCTGCTGCCGCGCGTGAGCTTCACTGAAAGCGCCACCCGAGGGAATGACCCGGTGTACGTGTTCGGCACGCGCCTCCGGCAGGAGCGCTTCACGGTGGCGGATTTCGCCCTCAACCGGCTGAATACGCCCACGCCCATCGGCAACTTCAGCTCGCGCTTTTCCGGCAACTGGAACCTGTTTGATTCCTTTGCCAACGTGAAAAGTGTCGCCCGCGCCAAAGATCTGCAGCAGGCCGCTGGCCATCAACTGGAGCGCGCTGATCAGGACACCATTTTTCGCGTGGTGCAGGCTTACCTGGGGCTGCTGCTGGCGCAGAAAGAGCAGGATGTGGCCGAGCAGTCGGTTAAGACGGCGCAGTCCATCCTGGATCGCAGCCGCGCCCGGTATGAAAGCGGCGTGGTCGTGCAGTCGGATTTGCTGAGCGCGCAGGTGCGCCTGGCCAGCCGCCAGGAGGAGCTGATTCGTTCCCGCAACAATGTAGCCTTTGCGGTCGCCCAGTTGGACACCGCCATGGGCGTGCCCGCTGACACGGAGTTTCAGCTGTCGCAGACGTTAAGCCAAGGAGCTCTGCCCCAAGCTGCTCTGACGGATTTGGAAAAACGGGCGCTGGCCTCGCGCCCTGATCTGAAGCAGATTGAGGCGCAGCAGATGGCGCAGGAAAAGAGCGTGTCCATCGCCAAATCCTCTTTCGGACCCAGGCTGAACGCATTTGGCGGCTGGGAAACCGATAGCGCCACCCTTTCCCAGGTGCAGGGCAACAACTGGGTGGCGGGCCTGGAACTGCAGGTTGACCTTTTTCAAGGCGGTGCAAAGAAGGCGCAACTCACGCGTGAAAAAGCTTTGCAGGAGCGGATTACAGCGGCGCACCAGGCTGCCGGCGACCAGGTGCGTCTGGAGGTGCGGCGCGCCTACTACGACTTTGATTCGGCCCGGCAGCAGGTCGCGGTAGCGCAAGCGGCTGTCGGGCAGGCGGAGGAGAGCATGCGCATCAATCAAAACCGTTACGATGCCGGGATTACCACGATTACGGATTTGCTCACTATTGAAGAAGCGATGCGCCGCGCGCAAACCGACTATTGGGAAGCGGTGTATCGCCAGCGCACCAGCTACGCCAATCTGGAGCTGGCCACGGGAACGCTCAGCGCCAGCTCTCCGGTGATCATGCCATGAACGAAATTTGCAATTCGCAACTGACGTCCGCAGCTGGTGTGGAAGCGCAGGGCTTTAGCCCTGCGAAACGTTTGCCCCTTAAACAGCGGGCTTTAGCCCTGGTGGCGATCCTGGCGGCTCTCCTCTCTTTCGCAGCCTGCAGCAGCGGGCCACGCACTGTCTCCGCGGCTCCGGAAGTTGTGCACGAGGTGCAACTGCTCACGGCTGAACGCGCCACCGTTCCTGACTGGCTGGAGGCCGTAGGCACGTTGCAGGCGGCGCAAACCAGCCAGCTATCGAGCCAGATAACGGGCAACATCGTGGAAATGCGGGTCAAGGAAGGCGACCGCGTGCGGCGTGGCGAAGTGCTGGCCACACTGGAGGACGCCCAGCCGCAGGCGGCGGTGCAGCAAGCCACAGCCGCAGAAAGCGCAGCCCAGCAGGAGATCGTGGCTGCCGATTCCGACTACAGCCTGGCTGAAGTCACGTTCAAGCGCTACCAGGATTTGTACAACAAGAAGTCGGTGAGCCCGCAGGAGTTTGATGAAGTCAAGGCACGGGAGCAGGCCGCCTCCGCGCGCCGCGCTCTGGCGCAGGCCGGGCTGGCGCAAGCGCAGGCAGCCCTGGCCCAGGCGCAAACCACGCTGGGCTACACGCGTGTGCGCGCGCCCTTCGACGGCGTGGTCACCGAGAAACGCACGGATCCCGGCACGCTGGCCAGCTCCGGCATGACGCTGCTGGTGGTGGAAGACCAGCGCCGCTTCCGCCTGGAGGCCAGCGTGAACGAAGCCGACATCCATTTGGTCAAGCTGGGGCAAGCCGTGCCGGTCACGCTCGATTCCCTGCCCGGCGCACAATTCAGCGGGCGCGTAGCGCAGATTGTGCCGGCGGCCGATCCCGCCAGTCGCGCCTTCGTGGTGAAAGTTGAACTGCCGGCGGATGCGCGGCTGCGCTCCGGCTTGTTTGGTCGCGCGCACATCGCGCGCGGGCAGCGGCAGGCCATCTTGTTACCACGCAGCGCAGTGCTGGACCGCGGCCAGTTGCAGGGGATTTACGTGGTGGGCGCGGACCATCTCGCCACGTTGCACTATGTCACGCTGGGCAAGGCAGATGGAGAGCAAGTGGAAGTGCTCTCGGGCCTGCAAGGCGGGGAACGCGTGGTGACTGCGCCTGGCGATCGGGAACTGGGCGGAAAGCGAGTGGAGAGCAATTAGCCACACAGGCACGGAGAAAAAAACGCAGTTGGCACTTAGCACTTGGAATCTGGCCTCTTAAGGGAGTTGCTGGAAATGGCCATACTTGCGGTTGACGAAGTGCCAGTTGCCACGTGCCAATGGTGGTTTTGATCCGCGTTCATCCGCGGCGAACAAGAAGCAGAAGAATGTTGATGAAGGAAACTTACGACAACTCGTCCGCTTTGCGCGCCGCGGGACGCATCGCGCACAGCTTCATCCAGTCGAAGCTGACGCCGCTGGCCATCACCGGGGCGCTGCTGCTGGGCGCATTCGCCATCTGGCAGACGCCGCGCGAAGAGGAGCCGCAGATCATCGTGCCCATGCTCGACGTCTTTGTGCAGATGCCGGGGGCGTCGGCGCAGGAGGTGGAGCAGCGCGTCACTATTCCCATGGAGAAACTGCTGCGCGAGGTATCAGGGGTGGAGTACCTGTACTCCATCAGCCGGCCGGGCACGAGCATGGTGATTGTGCGCTTCTACGTCGGGCAAAAAGAAGAAGACGCGATTGTCCGAACCTACAACAAGCTGTACTCGAATTTTGACCGCATTCCCCCGGGCGCGTCGCAGCCGCTCATCAAGGTGCGCTCCATTGACGACGTACCCATCCTGGCGCTGACGCTGTGGGGGCCGAACTACAACAGCTACCAACTGCGGCGCATTGCGGGCGAACTGGAACAGTCAATCAAGCAACTGGACGATGTTTCCGAAACCAAAATTATCGGCGGGCAGCCGCGCCAGGTTCGGGTGGTGCTGGACACGCAAAGGCTGGCGGCCTATGGGCTGACTCCCGGCGCTGTGGTGGGCCGGTTGCAGCAGGCTAACAGTCGCGGCATTTCCGGCAGCTTCGCCCGCGACAACCAGGAATTCCAGGTTGAGGCTGGGCGCTTCTTCACCCGCACCGAAGATCTGCAGCAAGTAGTGGTGGGCGTGCACCAGAGCCATCCCGTGTACCTGCGCGACGTGGTGGCCAAGCTGGAGGATGGGCCGGCGGAGCCGGACAACTACGTGCTCTTCGCCAATGGGCAGGGTGCTCCGAAAATGGCCAGGGCGGAGCAGAGCTCCGCCCCCACACAAGCATCGGCAGCGCGGGCCGATGCGCCAGGGGCCGAGTATCCCGCGGTCACTATCACCATCGCCAAGCGCAAGGGCACCAATGCGAGCATCATTGCCGACCGCGTGCTGGCGCGGGTGCAAGAACTGCGGGGCGACGTGCTGGCCAACGACCTGCAGGTAACGGTAACGCGCAACTATGGCGAGACAGCCAGAGACAAGTCCAACGAACTGCTCAAGCACCTGCTGCTGGCTACGCTTTCAGTCACGCTGCTGGTGGCGCTGGCGCTGGGCTGGCGCGAGTCGGGGGTGGTGCTGCTGGCCGTGCCCGTTACCCTGGCGCTTACATTGGCCATTTTCTACTTTTACGGCTACACGCTGAACCGAGTGACGCTGTTCGCGCTCATCTTCTCCATCGGGATTCTGGTGGATGACGCCATTGTGGTGGTGGAAAACATCGTGCGGCATTTCCGCCTGCCTTCCAGCCGCGGGCGCAGCCTGGCTGAGGTGGCGGTAGAGGCGGTGGATGAGGTGGGGAATCCCACCATTCTGGCCACCTTCGCCGTGATCTCCGCCATCTTGCCCATGGCTTTTGTGCGCGGCCTGATGGGCCCATATATGCGCCCCATTCCCGTGGGCGCTTCTGCGGCCATGGTGTTCTCGCTCGTCGTGGCCTTCGTGGTTTCGCCCTGGGCGGCGCTGCGCCTGCTGCGCCACTACGCGGGCCAGGACGGCCACGCCTTGCATGAAAGTGAGGGCTGGACCACGCGGCTGTATCGGCGGCTGATGAACCCGCTGATTTCCAATACCCGCCAGCGCTGGCTATTCCTCGGCGGCGTGGTAGTGCTGCTGCTGGCCGCGGCAGCATTTGTGCCTTTGAAGTGGGTGCACGTAAAGATGCTGCCCTTCGACAACAAAAGCGAGTTTCAGGTAATCGTTGACATGCCCGACGGCACCACCCTGGAACAAACCGCGCAAGTGGCGCAGGCGCTGGGCCGCTACCTGGGGCAGCAGCCGGAGGTCACCAATTACCAGATCTACGCCGGCACTTCCGGGCCTTACAACTTCAACGGCCTGGTGCGGCACTATTTTCTGCGCCGTGGGCCCAATCAGGCAGACATCCAGGTGAACCTGCTGCCGCTGGATGAGCGCAGCACGCAGAGCCACGAAATTGCACGGCGGCTGCGGCCGCAACTGGTGGCGATTGCGCAGCCTTTTGGCGCCCGAATCAAGGTGGCCGAGGTTCCCCCCGGCCCGCCCGTGCTCGAGACCATGGTGGCCGAAGTTTATGGCCCGGACCTGAAGCGGCAGACGCAAGTGGCGGCACAGATCAAGCGGATTTTCCAGCAGACGCCGGGCGTGGTGGATGTGGACTGGTACGTGGAGGACCCGCAAACCAAGTACGACATGCAGGTGGACCTGGATAAAGCCGCGCTGCATGGCATTTCTGCCGCCGATGTCACTCAGACCATGCGCATCGCGCTGGACGGTGCCGAAACCGGGCTGCTGCACAATCCCAGTTCACGCGAAGATGTGCCCATCCAGGTGCAACTGGCTCGGCCTGCGCGCTCCAGCATGCAGGACCTAAGCGCGCTCAAGCTCCCTACTGCCGACGGCCATCAGGTTTCGCTCGGAGAAGTCACCAACATCAGGCAGACCACCATTGACACCAGCATCTATCGCAAAAACCTGCGCGATGTGGTTTATGTGACGGGCGATGTTTCTGGGCAGGAAGAGAGCCCGGTATATGCGCTGCTGAAGATGGAGAGACCAATTTCTCAGCTCAGGCTGCCGGAAGGATATCAGCTGCAGCAGTACACCGGCACCGTGCTGCCCGAATCCACGGAACGGCTCAGCATGAAATGGGATGGAGAGTGGCACATCACGGTAGAGGTATTCCGTGACCTGGGGCTGGCCTTCGCTGCCGTGCTGGTGCTGATCTACATCCTGGTGGTGGGCTGGTTCAAGTCGTTCAAGACGCCGCTGGTGATCATGGCGCCCATACCACTCACACTGGTGGGCATTCTGCCGGCGCATGCCCTGATGGGCGCGTTTTTTACCGCCACTTCCATGATTGGATTCATTGCCGGCGCAGGCATAATTGTTCGCAACTCCATCATTCTGGTGGACTTTATTGAGCTGCGACGACGCCAGGGGATGGCGCTGGCAGAGGCCGTGGTAGACGCCGGCGCGGTGCGCTTCCGGCCCATGCTGCTGACCGCCGCGGCAGTGGTGGTGGGCGCCAGCGTCATACTGTTTGACCCTATTTTTCAAGGGCTTGCGATATCGCTGATGGCGGGCGAGGTAGCTTCCACCGTGCTTTCACGCATGGCAGTGCCGGTTTTGTACTACCTTAGCGAGCGCCGGGGAGAAGCGGCGAGAGTGCCCTCAGCGCCAGTGTTGGCGCAGAGTGCGGATTAGGCAGGGATGATGATAGGGCGGGGTTCCGCTCCGTCCCATTGGACGGGGTAAAGCCCCGTCCCCACACACCGTGGCGTCATTGAACCGCTTCAGCGGTGAAGCATCTGGCGTGCAGCTTTGGAGGTTTGGGCGGTGCACGCGAGATCCTTCGCGGCTGAAGCCACTCAGGATGACGCCCGTCGTGGGAAAATTTGATTGTTACGGAGGTAAGTTATGACGATCGAACGTTCTTTAAGGCTAATCGCAGGGACGTTTATACTTGTTTCACTGGCCCTGGGACACTGGGTTAGCCCCTACTGGTATCTGTTCACCGCCTTTGTGGGCCTTAACCTGTTCCAATCAGGATTCACCAACTGGTGCCCCATGATGACGTTTCTACGCCGGCTTGGGGTGCCGGCGGTGTGTCAGCCCAGCACGCCAGCCATCAAAATCGGCGCTGCCGGTGTCAAATAACGTAGAGGGACCGATGAGAAAACTGTACAAGGTAAATCGAGCGATTCGTGGTGTGGCGGTACTTTGGGGTTTAGCCAGCATTGCGCTGTTGATGGTGCCGCTGATCCGGGCCGTAGCTGGCTAACTTTGTGGCGCGGGCGCCTTGCCCGAGCTGGATCTCCGCGAGACGTAACAAGTTACGTCTGTACCGCACTTTACCACCTCTGTTGTATTCCGCATCGCCCAGTGTGCGAGAAGACACCTTCCGGCCTGACGCAACTCACCTCCAAAAGTGACGGTAATCACAGCACTTAAGCCCTGCAGTGTTGAAACTTGCAATAGGACATGGTGGTAGCTGATGAGTTCTGAAACACCGGTCCGAAACGGCTTAATTTTCATGCTTGGAGAGAGAGGAAACGCCATTATGAAATTCAGCAGACTTGCGATGCTGGTGGGAACGATTGCTGTAGCGCTATTCATCATGTTGCCCAATCTGTCTTGGGCGCAAGACGGCGCAGCCCTCTACAAGGCGAAATGTGCGGTGTGCCATGGCCCCAATGGCGAAGGCAAACCGGCGGCCAAGATCCCCAGCCTGGCTTCAGAGAAGACGCAGAAGATGTCAGACGCGGAATTGACCGACTTCATCGCCAATGGCGGTCCCAGCAAAAAGGCTACGCACGCATTCGAAAAGAAGGGCGTTACGCCGGAGCAGGTAAAGGCACTGGTGACCCACATCCGCGAGTTGGGTAAGAAGTAGCAGATTGCTGTCCCTGTTGGCAGCGTTGCGCCGCCACAAGCTTGGGACTGGCGGCGGGAATGACATGGGAGCGTGCGGTGAAGCAGTCAAAGGCAAATCGGCTGCTCGACCTGCAGCGTGGACCGGCACCTTTCCCCGGACTGCGCGTGACGCTCCGTATGGCAGCGCTCACAGGGACGGCCCACCCGAGCTTCGTACCAGCGGAGCTCGGGTGGTTCCATTTCTGGCCGGGCTCGGCTTTTCCCTTTTTCTCCCCTCCTACCCGGCGCATCGCATCCTCTCTCCGCGCAACTCCGCTGCCCGCAAACGTAAGTGATTTCCAGGGAGAACTCCATGAGCAAGGCCCTTTTGTACGACGCCACGCTGTGCATCGGCTGCAAGCAGTGTGAGCAAGCGTGCGCGGAAAAGAACAAGCTGCCCTATAACGAAACCGTAGCTGGAGAAGAGCGGCAGTCGGACCACAAATTCACCGTGGTGCTGACCAAGGGCGACAAGTTCATGCGGCGCATGTGCATGAACTGCCAGGACCCAGCATGCGCCTCAGTATGCCCGGTGGGGGCCATGCGCAAGACGGCAGCGGGCCCGGTGATTTACGAGGAAAGCCGCTGCATGGGCTGCCGCTATTGCATGGTGGCGTGTCCGTTTGGCGTTCCGAAATATGAATGGAGCAAGGCGCTGCCGCGGGTGCAGAAGTGCACCATGTGCGCCGACCGGGTGGCCGCGGGCAAGCCCACGGCCTGTGCCGAAGCGTGCCCGACCGGGGCCACCAAATTTGGCGAACGCGACGATCTGATCAAGGAAGCGGAGCAACGGCTTCGCGACAACCCCGGCAAGTACGTGAATCACATCTATGGGCTCACGGAGGTGGGCGGAACTTCAGTGCTCATGCTTTCCAGCGTGCCCTTCGAGGAGTTTGGCTTCCCTGCCGAATTGACCCGCGACCCGCTGCCACTGCTTACCTACCGCGTGCTTTCGCGCATCCCCGACTTCGTGCCGCTGGGTGGAATCGTGCTGGGCGGGGTGTGGTGGATCACGCACCGGCGGGAAGAGGTGGCCGCGGCCGAGGCAAAGGAGAAAGCGGAAAAAGAGGCCCGGAAAGCGAGGAAGAAATGAAATTCCGACTCACCTTCTGGAAGATGGTTTTGATTGGACTGCTGGCTGGCGCGGCTTATGCCACGGTGGTCCGCTTTGCCCTCGGTCTTGGCCGCTCCACCAACCTGAGCGACCAGTTTCCCTGGGGACTGTGGATCGGCTTTGACGTGCTGTGCGG
>DASSQB010000033.1:0-6241 GCA_035702725.1 Terriglobales bacterium
GGGCTCATCCCCGGCCGTCCAGTTGGGCAAGGGTACTGGCTGGCCTTGATCTACCGGGTACAACACCGCTTTATGCTGAGCATCCTGCGCCAGCACATATTTCCCGTCCGCCGTGTAAATCCCAAAATACGCTTGCGCTCCCGGAGGCGTGATGGAGCGCGGTGTACCGCCATCCAGAGCTTGCACGTACGCGTGGCCGTCGCCGGTGTAGGCGAGAATCAGTTTTTCTCCGGGCAGGAAGAAGCCGTACACGTTCTGCAGCGTGCCTGTCTTGATGGCACGCGCTTCGCCCGCGCCCGTGGGCATTAACACCAGGGAGCCGCCTTCGGCGCTGGTAGTAGCCAGCACCCACTTGCCGTCGGCTGTCATGGAGAAGGCGTCATTATCTCCCAGGCGAAACGCCGGCGAACCGTCGGTCTTGCGAATGTAGATCGAGTAATTGACGCCTCCGCCCTCGCTTTGTTCGTCGAACAGCAGCCACTGCCCATCCGGTGTCAGCGCGCGTTCGCGACTCCAATCCAGCCAGGTCAGATTTCGCTCCTGCGAGCTGCCCGGCGTCAGCCCCATCATTTCGCGCCGCAGCGCATCCTCCGCCAGCAGAACCCGCCCGTCGCGGGCGATGTCGTACAGCAAGAGGCCGGGTACGTTCAGCACCGGCCGCAGCCGGCCTGATAAATTCAAGGCGTACAGTTGCCGGTTCCCGCCCGTGTTGGTCCCCGTAAACCAGATCTCTTTCCCCGAAGGCGACCACGCCACCCCTCTCAGCGATGACCAGCCGGAAGAAAGCAACCGCCTTTGGCCTTTGCGGTCCACCACGCATACATTCCCCCGATCGTCGCCAACCGAGGGATGCTCAAGATAGGCAACGTGTTCCTGGTCGGGCGCAATCCGCACATCGCTTACCCACCCGCCCTGCGGCGCATTGGTGAGCGCGTGTCCTATGGGAAATTCCACCGCATAGGGCGGAATCGCGCGTGCCACTGCCAGGTTGGCGCCGTCAGAGGACCAGTCCGCATCCTGAACCCCGTCCAGAATTTCCCTGGACGCGCCCCCTGACACCTCCATGCGTGCCAGCATGCCGCTGCGCTGCCAGCCGATGGTTCTGCGCCAGTGCTCCAGCAGGGCCATTTCCCCCTGAGCAGAGATGGCCAGCACGTCCGCGTCTTTCACCTCCAGCGAGCGCGACAGAACGCCGTCGGTCCGCGTTGTGAACAGTTCGGGATGAAGGCTATCTTCCCACGCAGCGGAATAGATCACATTTTGCCCGTCGGGCGCGAAATGCGCTGCCGTCACATTCCCCCGCTGGAAAGTAAGCTGCCTGAATGAAGAGGAGCTTATAGGCTTGAAAGACCAACCGGCCCAAAAAACTGCTGCCAGCACAACAGCTGTTGCAGCCATTATCGCGGGAACGCGCAGCACCCGACCGCCAGCCTTCTCGGCGGCTATCGCGATTGCCTCCGACTGGGACGACGCTCCCGAAATGTTCTGCAGGTCGAAGGCGAGATCCCGCGCCGACTGAAACCGCTCTTCCGGATTCTTTTCCAGGCAGTGGCGGACAGTACGCTCCAGCGCGGGCGAAACTTCACGGCCGGTGGCGCTTAATTCCGGCGGGTCTTCCTTCAGGATGGCGCTGACCGTATCGGCCGCTGTGGCGCCGCGGAAGGCACGCTGGCCAGAAAGCATCTCGTAAAACACAGCCCCAAAGCTGAACAAGTCAGAGCGATGGTCCACCGTCCCGCCGCGCACCTGTTCCGGCGACATATATCCCATCGTCCCCAGCAGCACCCCGGCTTCGGTCTTGAACCCGTCATCGGCAATTGTGCCGGCGTCGGGTAGCGGCGGCGCCAGCTTGGCCAGGCCAAAGTCCAGAATCTTTACCCGCCCCTCTCGGGTGATGAAAATGTTTTCCGGCTTCAAGTCGCGATGGACAATGCCTTTGTCGTGAGCCGCCGCCAGCCCGGCTGCAATTTGCGCCGAATATTCAATCGCCTTGCGCGTGGGCACAGCTCCACCCTCCGCCAGCCGATGGCGCAGACTTTCTCCTTCCAGCAGCTCGCTGACAAGATAGAAGCTGTCCGCCTGGGTGCCTACGTCATATACGGCAACAATGTTGGGGTGGTTGAGGGCGGCGGAAGCCCGCGCTTCCTGTTCAAAGCGGCGCACCCGTTCTGGGTCGAGCGCGTATTGCGAAGGCAGAATCTTGATGGCTACCGTGCGATGCAGCCGCGTGTCCTGCGCCCGGTAAACCTCGCCCATGCCGCCGGCGCCGAGCGGCGCGATGATTTCGTAAGGACCGAGGGTTGTGCCAGCGGTGAGCGCCATTAGTCGGCGCAATTATAGCTGCTAATAACCGGCTCTCCTATATTTGCTGGGCAGCCCTCGAACTCTCCGTGCCCTACCGGCCAATAACCCCGCGGACCCCGATGAAGCGCTCGGCTCCCTCGTCAGTTTGTAAACAACTTTTGACAAACAGGTGACAAGGTTTGTGGGTCAATTCTGCCCGCGCTCCATCCAACTCTTCACAAGCACTCAAGACATGTCTCTTGAAAAACGCTGAGCTTTGAGTACTGAAAAGGACGCAAAAAGCTCCTAAAGCGACTCCGGCCCGGATACCCATGGGTGTCTTCAACGGTGTCGTACAAAAACTGCCGCAGGTCGAAATAGCGCAACCAGTACGAAGAAAGAAAAGGAGAAGGAAAGTATGAGGAAGTCTTGTTGGGGAATACTCATCACGCTGAGCAGTGTGTTTGCCTTGGCTGCAGGGGGTCAGGGGCAAACCGGATTTGGTTTTAATAGTCCCAATATTGCGGGATTTGGACTGGGAGCGGCGGAACTCACCGGCGGCGGCGCTTTCAACCTCGCCAATGGGTTCATCCACTCCGGCGGAGGTTTCCGATGCACCACGTCGGTGGAGCAAGGGCCACTTACTGGATGCCTGGCCGGACAGGGTGTCCGGTGGGATACTGCCACCCTGCTGCCCTTCGCGCAGTTCAAATGCACTGCCTCTGAGCAACTGCAAACCGCGACCACCAGCGCTAATACGGTTGCCCTGGTGGCCGATTTCTACCGTCAAGGGGATGGCAACGAGGAGTCCTTCACGGCCAAGATGATCGTCTCTGCGGCAGATCTTCCTGGTAATCCCGGAGTGAACGTCTGGATACAAGGAGTAGGGTGCGGCTCAGCGATCGTAAATTTCAGCAGGAGTCACTAGCAGGGAAGCGCGCGCGGCCTGCCATCCCAGATCAGCCCAGTGGATGGTTATCCCGGTGGACAGGTATCTGGGAGGCAGGCGCTTACGCGCGAGTTGGAAGAACGGCAGCCGCGACGCGGGAGGAGCGAGGCCCGCGCACGGCATTTGGCTTTTGGAAGTACTTGCTAAGCCGCTCACGAAGCTGCAGCCGGGCCCGCCAGGACCGCGCTTTGACTGCGCCTACGCTCAGCCCCAACGCTTCCGCCGTCTGCTCCAGGGAGAGGCCCTCAATGTCTCGCAATACGAACACCATTCTCGAAGCTGGCCTTAGTTTTCTTAGAGCTTTCCGCAGAATCGCCTTCAACTCAGTCGCTCTGTAGAGTTGCTCGGGGTTTGGCGACCAATCCGCGAAATCGAGGGGAAGATTGTCTTCTTCGGAGTGAGGGCTCTCCAGGGACACTTCTCGCGCAAGGCGCTGTTGCCGCAGCCTCATCAGCGCCTGGTTCAGCGTGATGCGGATAAGCCAGGTGGAGAATTTGGAATCTCCCCGAAACCGGCTCAAGTGTTGAAAGGCTTTCAGGAAGGCGTCCTGCACCACCTCCTCGGCATCTTGCGAGTTTTGGGTGACGTGGCGAGCGATGCGGAACAGTTTCCGGTCATAGCGCTTTACCAATTCCCCGAAGGCGGCTACATCTCCATCTTTGCTGGCATCGACTAACGTCAGGTCATCGCACTGCGTATCGCGTACCGCAGGGTCTGCTGAATCTCTCCACATGCGCTCCCCCATGCTTAGGGCGGTTGAAGGTCCATCCTTGCCGTTATGACTGGTCTCCGGTTGTCCTTATTCCGCCAAACTGCTGACCTGTTTCTGCTAGGGCACAAATCGGTAACCCATCCCGTGAACGGTTCGGAAGTGAACCGGCCGGGCGGGATCCTGTTCAAGTTTTTTCCGCAGTTTTAGGACGTGATTGTCTACGGTACGTGTCGTAGGATAACTTTCGTATCCCCACGCTTCGCTCAGCAATTCGTCCCGCGAAATTACCCGGTCCGGATTCAACAGGAAACACTTGAGCGTCTTGAACTCCTGGGAAGTCAGGGGTATTGCTTCACCGGAGGAGCGATTCACTTTCATTCGGGCGAAATCCACGCAAACGTCGCCGAACCGAAAAACCTGTTTCTCAGCCCAGATCCTGGAGTCTCGGAGGAATTCAGAAAAATGCGCCGCCAGCTCTTTCCAGCCGAACGGCAGCACCACTGCGGACGCCGACGCGGAAGTACCCCCCACCCCCGATGCCTGGATGTGGTCCCACTCTCCCCGCGGCACCAGTACCACCTGGTCGTCGTCCGGTTTCAATGTCTCGCTTAGTACCGCTGGGAACCCACGGTCGTCGCGTGCCAAAATGCCTCCGAGGTCGTTTCCAGTCGTCATGGTTTGCAATTCCTCCAGCTTTAACGGCCGTGGGCTGCGAGCCTTCAACGTTCTCTGAACGCCACGAGCCGCCGCCAGCCATGGTCCAGTGCTTCCCATCGCGACAATCTGATGCCGCAGATGTACGTGGGTCAATTCACCAAAGGTTTTCTTCACCTTAACGCTTCATTTCTAGCTAACTAATTGAGCCTGTGGTGGTTAACCTCGAACATTTCCTCCGAGCGTATGCTCAGGAGCACGTGTTAGACTGCCGAGCCAGCGGGGTGCCGTTTGGACCGGTTGCGGCATGCTTCCGTCGTACGATTCGGAACCTACGAAATTGATCTCCACTCCGGAGAATTTCGCAAGGCGGGCGTACGGGTCAGGGTGCAGCAGCAGCCTCTCAAACTGCTGCAGACTCTGCTGGAGCATCCTGGCGAAGTTGTTACCAGAGAAGAACTAAGAAGCCGAATATGGCCGAATGAGAGTTTTGGCGACTTCGACCAGGCAGTAAACGTCGCCATCGCAAAGCTCAGGGCGGCCTTAGGAGACTCGGCCGACAATCCCCGGTTTATCGAGACGCTCCCACGCCGCGGCTACCGTTTTCTAGCGGAAGTATCTGTTGTTAACCAACCTGCCAGCAAAGTGGGCTCGGCTGCCGAAACAGCTCTGATGGAGCAGGGCGTGCCCCTGGAAGTTGCCGTTAGGGTGGCAGAACCGAAACGCCAGCCCTGGCAACAAACTTGGAAGCGGGTAGGATTGGCTGCCCTCCTGGTTGCCATGATCCTGATAATCGGGATGTATCTCTGGAAAAGCCGCCCGCCGGCCGACGTTTCATCTTCCGACAAGGTTCGTTCCTTAGCAGTGCTTCCGCTGGAGAACCTGTCCAGCAATCCTGAGGATTACTTTGCGGATGGCATGACCGACGAACTAATTACCGATTTGGCGCAGATCAGCGACTTACGCGTGATCTCGCGCACTTCGGTGATGCCCTACAAAGGCGTGCGTAAGCCCTTGCCGCAGATTGCCCGGGAATTGAACGTGGACGCCATCGTGGAAGGTACGGTACTGCGCTCCGGCAAACAGGTTCGAATCACAGCCCAGTTGATCCGGGTTCCTGCTGACAAGCATTTGTGGGCCCAGAGCTACGAGGGCGATGTGCGCGACACCCTGACTCTGCAGAAGAACGTGGCTCTTGCCATCACCAGGCAAATCCGGATCAAGCTGACGCCTCAGGAACAGGCCGTGCTGCAGCAGGTAAAGGTCGTCAATCCAGAGGCCTACGAGGACTATCTCAAAGGACGATACTTTTTGAATAAGCGCACCCCTGATGGTTATGAAAAGGCCACCTATTACTTCAATCAGGCGATCAAAAGCGACGTCACTTATCCCTTACCCCATACAGGTTTGGCAGACATTTACCTGTTGTCTGAGCGTCCGCAGCTTGCTCTAAAGGAGGTTCAAAAAGCCCTTGCGCTGGATGCGCAATTGGCCGAGGCACACAACTCTCTAGCCAGGCTTCTATACCTGTTTAATCGGGATTGGGCAGGCGCGGACAGGGAATTCAAACGCGCCCTGGAGCTTAACCACAATTATGCTCCCGCCCACCACTGGTACTCCATGTACCTTGCCGCGCAAGGCCG
>DASSQB010000034.1:0-12637 GCA_035702725.1 Terriglobales bacterium
GCCGCCAGCCCTGCCCATACCCGCAAAGCGTCCGCCGCCGGGCCTTTGGCCAATGCGAGACTGCAGAATCAGGTCAAAATCCGCTCGCACGCGCGGCACCGAACTGTTGATCACGACTTCGCGCGAGGCGGCAGCAAAGGCCGTCATCTGCACTTCCACGGAATAATCACCCGCCGGGACCGTCAGCGCGTAGCTGCCATTGGGATTGCTGGTGGTGGTAACGCGAGTGCCGGTGTCTGTATCGACCGCCGAAACCGTTGCTCCTGGCACCGCCATATTGCCCGACCTTACAATTCCGACAACCTCACCTGTGGCGGGTTTGGGCGCATTTTGCGCGTAACTCCCCATGCTCGCGGCCGTCAGTATTAGCAGTCCGGCCAAGGCTCCGCGAAACAGCCTGCTGCCCAGCATAGGCAAGCCGCCGGGGCGAGGAGTTTGTACGGTTGAGTTCATCTCGAACACTGAAATGCAGACGAGCAAAACGGTTGTTTGTCGGAGGCTTAGTTCGTCTTCTACCATCTATCATGGAACGAAGCCGCTACTCGTAAAAAGTGCGTAAGGGAACGTAAAGTTTTGTAAATCGCGTCTTATACTTTTTACACTGCAGCGCCAGCTTCTTGTCATCTAAGTGAGTTAAGCGACTGTTTGAGATTATTTTGACGAAGCTGCACTGCCCCTGGCAATCACGAGTTGACAAGTGCGGGCGCGATAGAAATCCGATGACTGCTCGAGACCACATTCGGGTTGTGGGCATAGTGGCGACGCTGTTGTGTCTGTTTGTCCCGGACCAGGCGCGCGCCGCCGGGCTCATTTCGAGTTCGCTGCTCGACAACGGGTATCGCGACATGTACAACCTGCAGTTCGACGAGGCCCACCAGGCGTTTGCCGCCTGGGAACAGCAGCATCCGGAGGATCCGCTGGGGCCGGCATCTGACGCTGCCGCCTATCTGTTTGACGAATTCAACCGCCTGCACGTGCTGGAATTCGAATTGTTCACCGACGATCACCGGCTGGCAAACCAGCAAAAGCTGGCCGCCGACCCGCAAGTGCGGCGAGCCTTCGAAGCGCAACTGGCAAAGGCCGAGGAACTTGCGGATGCCGCGCTGCAGCGAAACCCAGGCGATGCCAACGCTCTGTTCGCCAAAGCCCTGCGACTGGGGTTGAGCGGCGATTATACGGCGCTGATTGATAAGCGCTATCTCGCCGGCCTGGGCTACATGAAGCAGGGACGCGCTCTCGCCCAGCAACTGCTGGCAAAGGATCCGAGCTACTACGACGCCTACCTGGCAATCGGCGTAGAAAATTACCTGCTTAGCCTGAAGCCCGCGCCCATTCGCTGGCTGTTGCGGCTGGATGGGGCCGAGACCGATCGGACGGTGGGGGTCCAGAAGCTGCAGATTGTCGCCCAGAAGGGTCATTATCTGCTTCCCTACGCCCGCCTGCTGCTGGCGGTAGCCGCTCTGCGCGACAATAACCGCGAGCAGGCTCGCGCTCTTCTGGAAGGCCTGGCCCAGGAATTTCCCAGGAATCACCTCTACGCCGAGGAATTAGCTCAGTTGGAGAAGCCGCAGCATTGACCGCGACGATGCTGCACCACATGAACCACCAAGGGGAAGTTGAAGCTCGTGTAAGTGCGCTAAGGCGGTTCATGGCTCATTGCCCAGTGTTGCTGGGGCTGATGCTTTTGATCTCCAACGCCTGCGCGCAGGAGATCACCTTTCAACTTGATCCAGCGCAGAGCCGGGTACAATTCACCCTGGGTGCTACTTTTCACGATGTGCACGGCACATTTCAGCTGAAAGGCGGGACAATCCAGTTCAACCCGGCCAGCGGCGCGGCCAGTGGCTCGTTAATAGTGGATGCTACTTCCGGCCAAACCGGCAACGAAAGACGTGACCGGCGCATGCACCGGCAGATTCTGGAAGATCAAAAATACCCGGAGATAGTCTTCGTGCCACAGCACGTCAGCGGGAAGCTTGCGCCGCAGGGCACGTCACAAATGGAACTACGAGGGCTTCTGAGGCTGCACGGTGAGCAACACCCGATGACCTTGACCATGGCGGCACAAGTCAACCAGGCTCAGGCTTCGGGAGAGGTTCACTTCATTCTGCCCTACATGAAGTGGGGGTTGAAAAATCCCAGCACCTTCATTTTGCGGGTGAGCGACAAGGTGAGCATTGATGTGCACGCGGCAGGCCGGCTGTCATCAGTTGGCGGCGCCCACGGCCCTTCCGGCACTCAGGGAAACTCTGATTAAGTACAACAGAACAAACGCAAGGTTCCTCGACTCCGCAGAATTGCCTAAAAAGAGGCAATTCTGCTTCGCTCGGGATGACAGATATGAACTTGGTCAGAGCTTCCTTAGCGGTTTCATCCCGGAATCAACGTAAAGTTTTGTAAAGAACAAGTTACACTTCTTTACAGCCACCCGCCCTGCACTGCTGTAAGAATATTCAATTGTGAATCGCGGATTAGCTTCGTTGATGACCTCGAGCGCGGAGTGGCCGCTCGCTTCTGAACAATCCAACATTGTCCGCGTGGGCGACATTGAACTGGACACCAGTACTCGCACGGTGCGAACCGCCGACAAATCGGCGCGGCTCACCGTGGTCGAGTTTACGGTGCTGGAGCTGCTGTTGCGCCGCGTCGGTTGTGTAGTGAGCCGGGAAGAGCTGGTGCGTGTGGCTTTACAACGTTCCTTTTCTCCCTACGAGCGCAGCATTGACATGCACGTCAGCAATCTGCGCAAGAAGCTGGGCGTGCCCGGCCGCAGCAGCGGTTACATCAAGACCGTGCGCGGCGCCGGGTACACTTGCGCGCCCAAACGCTAAGGGTGGCGCCGCTAGCTTGGGGAGGACCGGCCCCGCTATCATTGTAGAAATTTGCCGTTTAACCGGCTGCGGAACTCCACGCTACAGGTTTCAGGTGAAACTTCTGACTCACGACCGTAATCGCAGTCTTGCCATTGCGGCTTTTTCCCTGCTCATTTGCGCTGGCTTGGCAAGTTGCGGCAAAGTTGCGTCCGGCGCCAACGCTTCGCAAAAGCGCTTTCAAAGCTCACAAACCATCCCTGTTTCCGTGGCCACGGTTGAGCGCAGGGACTTTCGCGTGTATTTGACCGGCTTGGGCTCAGTCACGGCTTTCAACACCGTGGCGGTTAAGAGCCGGGTGGACGGGCAGCTGGTTCAGGTCGCCTTTCGCGAAGGCCAGGAGGTTAGGAAGGGCAATCTGCTGGCGGTAATTGATCCCCGGCCCTACCAGGTAGCGCTCGACCAGGCGCAGGCCACGCTGCTCAAAGATCAATCACAACTGAAGAACGCGCAACTGGACCTGGAACGTTACAAGGGCCTGGTCGGTGCAGGGGTAGTTTCCCACCAGCAGGTGGACACGCAGGACGCGCTGGTTGGGCAACTGCAGGGCACGGTGGGCGCCGACAAGGCGGCGATTGAAAACGCCAGGCTCAACCTGACTTATTGCCACATCACGGCGCCCGTGGAAGGCCGCATCGGCCTGCGCCTGGTAGATACGGGCAACATGGTCCATGCAACAGACGCGAATCCGTTACTGGTCATTACCCAGCTGCAGCCGATTGCCATTATTTTTACCCTGCCGGAGGACAGCCTGCCCACCGTGGCGCAGCACATGCGCTCCGGAACGCTGAAAGTGGAAGCTTACAACCGGGACGATAAAACCAAGCTGGCAACCGGGAACCTGCTGACCATTGATAACCAGATTGATCAGACGACCGGCACGGGCAAGCTGAAGGCCATCTTTGACAATCACGAACGGGACTTGTGGCCCAATCAGTTTGTGAATGTGCGCCTGCTGCTGGAAGTACGCAAAAATACCACGGTGCTGCCCGCCGCCGCCTTGCAGCGCGGGCCCTCGGGCACATTCGCCTACATAGTCAAGGCAAATAGCACGGTAGAAATGCGGCCGGTGACGCCGGCCCTCACCCAGGGCAACATCACGGCAATTGCCCAAGGCATTTCACCCGGCGAAGTGGTGGTCACCGACGGTCAGGACAAGCTGCAAAACGGCAGCAAAGTCGTGTTCCGCAATCGCAGCAACCTGAACGCGGAGTCCGAACCGCGTCCTAAGGTGGAGCAAGACCTTGCGCCATGACTCCCTCGCGGCTATTCATTCTTCGTCCAGTCGCCACTACGCTGCTGACCATCGGCCTGCTGCTGGTGGGCCTGGTTGCTTACCAGCAGCTGCCAGTCTCTGCCCTGCCCGAGGTTGATTACCCCACAATTCAGGTGGTGACGTTTTATCCCGGGGCGGACCCGGAAGTGATGGCTTCCTCCGTCACCGCGCCCCTGGAGCGCCAGTTCGGGCAAGTACCCGGACTGAGCCAGATGACCTCCACCAGTTCGTTCGGCAGCTCGATCGTTACGCTGCAGTTCAACCTGTCGCAGAACATTGACGTGGCCGAACAGGAGGTACAGGCGTCCATCAACGCGGCCGGCACTTATCTTCCGCGAGACCTGCCCAACCCGCCCATCTACAGCAAGGTAAATCCGGCTGACGCTCCTATTCTTACTCTCGGCCTGACGTCATCGAGCTTGCCGCTCTCGAAGGTGGAGGATTTGGCTGACACGGCGCTGGCGCAGAAGATTTCCCAGCTGCCGGGCGTGGGCCTGGTTTCTATCAGCGGAGGACAGAAGCCCGCGGTGCGGATTCAGGCGAACCCCACAGCACTGGCTTCGTATGGATTGAGTCTGGAGGACCTGCGCACGGCGCTGGGCGCCGCCAACGTGGACCAGGCCAAAGGTCAACTCGACGGCCATCGCCAAGCGTTCACTATCGGGGCCAATGACCAGCTGCTCTCCAGCGCCGATTACCGGCCCATCATCGTCGCTTATCGCAACGGCGCCCCCGTGCGCGTTTCCGATGTAGCCACGGTGACGGATGGGGCGGAGAACACCAACCAGGCGGCGTGGATGAATCTCGACCCGGCTGTGATCGTCAACATCCAGCGGCAACCCGGCGCCAACATCATCAGTGTGGCAGACAGCATTAAGAAGCTGCTGCCCATGCTGCAGTCTTCCCTGCCCTCCGCCGTCCAAGTACACATTCTCACCGACCGCACGCAGACGATCCGCGCCTCGGTTAAGGATGTGCAGTTCGAACTGATGCTGGCCATCGCCCTGGTGGTGATGGTGGTGTTCCTCTTCCTGCGCAACTTGTCGGCGACGGTGATTCCCAGCGTGGCCGTGCCCCTTTCGCTGGTGGGAACCTTCGCGGTGATGTACCTGCTGGGGTACAGCCTTAACAATCTGACGCTGATGGCGCTCACGATTTCCACCGGCTTCGTAGTGGATGATGCCATCGTCATGATCGAAAACATTGACCGCTTCCTGGAGCATGGAGACTCGCCGCTGGAAGCGGCGCTCAAAGGCTCGGGGCAGATCGGCTTTACCATTGTTTCGCTGACGGTCTCGCTGATCGCGGTGCTCATTCCGTTGCTCTTCATGGGCGACATTGTGGGACGACTGTTCCGCGAATTCGCCGTCACCCTGGCCGTGACCATTCTGGTTTCCGCGGTGGTCTCGCTGACCTTGACGCCGATGATGTGCGCCAAACTGCTGCGGCCCACCAAAGACGTCCGGCACACGAAGTTCTACCGCACCTCAGAGAATTTTTACGATCGCGTAATCCACTTTTATGGCCGCACTTTGACCTGGGTGCTGCGCCATCAAACCGCCACCCTGCTGGTTACCGCCGGCACGCTGGTGATGACTCTGTGGCTCTATGTAATCGTGCCCAAAGGCTTCTTCCCCGTGCAAGACACCGGCGTAATCCTGGGCGTTTCGGAAGCGCCGCAGACGGTTTCCTTCCAGGCGATGGCGCAGCGCCAGCAGGAACTCTCGCGCATCATCCTGCAGGATCCGGATGTAGACAGCCTCTCCTCATTCATCGGCGTAGACGGCATCAATGCCACGCCCAACAGCGGCCGGGTGCAGATCAACCTCAAGCCTCGCGACCAGCGCGCGGCGACAGCGTCTGAAATCATTCGCCGCCTGGCGCCCGAACTGGCCCAGGTCTCCGGTATCACGCTGTACATGCAGCCGGTGCAGGACCTGACCGTGGAAGACCGCGTGAGCCGCACACAATACCAGTATTCCGTAGAGGACACGGATGCGAACGAATTGGCGGTGTGGGCGCCTAAATTGCTGCACCAGATGAGCCAACTGCCGCAATTGCGCGATGCGGCCAGTGACCAGCAGAGCGGCGGGCTGCAGGCCCAGCTGGTGATTGACCGCGACACCGCAGGGCGGCTCGGCATTCTCCCGCAGACCATTGACGACACACTGTACGACGCCTTCGGGCAGCGTCAGGTGTCCACCATGTTCACCCAGCTCAACCAGTACCACGTCGTACTGGAAGTTCAGCCACAATTCCGGCAGGGCCCGGATTCGCTGGGGAGCATATACGTTCGTTCCAGCAATGGAACCCAGGTGCCGCTGGCAGCGTTCACCCATTTTTATCCTGCCAATGCACCGCTGGCCATCAACCACCAGGGGCAGTTTCCTGTAGTGACGCTCTCTTTCAACCTTGCTCCCCACACTTCCCTGGGTGACGCCACACGCGCCATTGAGGACGCAGAGCGGACAATTGGCCTGCCTGCCAGCATCCACACCAGCTTCCAAGGGACCGCGGCGGCGTTCCGCAACTCGCTCTCCACCGAACCGTGGCTCATTTTGGCGGCGGTAGTTACGGTTTACATTGTGCTGGGCGTGCTCTACGAGAGCTACATACATCCCATTACGATCCTGTCCACGCTGCCATCTGCCGGTGTGGGGGCAATCCTGGCGCTGCTGCTGACGGGAAACGATCTCAACGTCGTCTCGCTGATTGGCATTATCCTGCTCATCGGCATTGTGAAAAAGAACGCCATCATGATGATTGACTTTGCTCTGGAGGCCGAACGAGGCGAAGGGAAGCCGCCGGAGGAAGCCATTTTTCAGGCCTGCCTGCTGCGCTTCCGCCCCATCATGATGACCACCATGGCGGCGCTGCTGGGCGGGTTGCCGCTGGCACTGGGCGCGGGCACGGGCTCGGAGTTGCGGCGGCCCCTGGGCATCACCATTGTGGGCGGGTTGCTGCTGAGCCAATTGCTCACGCTTTACACCACCCCGGTGGTTTATTTGTGGTTTGACCGGCTGGCGCGACGCTTCGCCCATTTGCGCATCGGCAATCCCATCGAAGAACCCGCGGAGGAGACGGCGGCAGCCGACTAGACGATGAACATCTCCGCGCCATTCATCAAGCGCCCCATCGGCACTTCGCTGCTGGCCGCGGCAGTGCTGCTAGCGGGCGCGCTGGCTTTCCAATTCCTGCCGGTCGCCCCGCTGCCCCAGGTGGAATTTCCCGTAATCCAGGTCAACGCTGGGCTTCCCGGAGCCAGTCCGGAGACCATGGCCTCGGCAGTCGCCACGCCACTGGAACGCCAGTTGGGACGCATAGCCGGTGTCAACCAGATGACCTCCAATAGCGGCCAGGGCTCGACCACCATCGTTTTACAGTTCGACCTGAACCGCAACATTGATGCTGCCGCCCGCGACGTGCAGGCAGCCATCAATGCCGCCCGTGGCCAACTGCCTGCCAACCTGCCGCAGAATCCTCAGTTCTGGAAATCGAATCCTGCCGATGCGCCCATCATGATATTGGCGCTAACCTCCGATGTCGTGCCACTCCCCCGCATCTATGACGCCGCCGACTCCATCCTCTCGCAGAAACTTTCACAGGTGCAGGGCGTTGGCCAGGTCTTCATCTGGGGAGGAGCGCGCCCAGCGGTTCGGGTGGACGTGAATCCGACCATTCTCAACAAATTGGGCGTAGGCATTGACCAGGTACGCAACGCTCTGAGCAACGCCAACGCCAATCATCCCAAGGGAGCGTTATCGGACAGCAACGCCTCCTGGGCGGTGAACGACACTGACCAACTCTTCCGCGCCGCGGAATATCGCCCCCTCATCGTGGCTTATAAGAATGGCGGGGCGGTGCGCCTGGCGGACGTGGCCGACATCCAGGATTCTGTGGAAGACGTCCACCACTACGGCAAATCGAATGGGCAGGACGGGGTGATCACCGTGATCTTCCGGCAACCGGGGGCCAACATCATTGATACGGTTGACCGGGTGCGAGCCCAGTTGCCGCAATTGCGATCATCCATTCCGGCGGGAATCAACGTTAACGTGGCGCTGGATCGTACCACGACCATCCGCGCCTCGGTTGATGACATCGAATTAACCCTGCTTATCTCCATCATTCTGGTCATTCTGGTGGTGTTTGCGTTCCTGCGCAGCCCGCGCGCTACCGTGATCCCCAGCGTGGCGGTGCCGCTTTCGCTGGTGGGCACTTTTGCCGTGATGTATGTTCTGGGTTACAGCCTCGACAACCTCTCGCTTATGGCTCTGGCGGTCTCTACAGGGTTTGTGGTGGACGACGCCATCGTGGTGCTGGAAAACATTACCCGCTACCTGGAAGTGGGCATGGGCCCGGTGCAGGCCACGTTTCGTGGAGCGCGCGAAATCGGATTCACCGTCCTTTCCATGAGCACGTCGCTGGTGGCTGTGTTCATTCCGCTGCTGCTAATGGGCGGCATTGTGGGCCGCTTGTTCCGGGAGTTTGCAGTCACGCTGAGCGTGGCTATCGGAGTCTCGCTGATAGTGTCGCTAACCACGACGCCAACAATGTGCGCAAAATTTCTGCGGCCAATAGGGGAGGAACACCACGGGCGTGCATATCGCTTCGGCGAATGGCTGTTTGACGGACTTCTAGGCCTTTATCGCGGCGCGTTGCGCTGGGTGCTCCGGCATCAACCCCTAACTTTGCTGGTTACACTGGCGACAGCGTGCCTCAGCATCTACCTGTACATAATTGTGCCTAAGGGATTCTTTCCGCAGCAGGATACTGGACGCTTGGCGGCTTCATTGCACGCGGCGCAGGATATTTCGTTTTCTGCGATGGCCGGCAAGATGGATCAATTTATTAAGATCATCCGGCAAGATCCGGCGGTGGCAAGTGTGACCGCCTTTGCCGGCGGGCATGGTGGGCCTAATAGCGGAGGCGGATTCATTACGCTGAAGCCGTTGGGCGAGCGTAAAGTTACTGCCGACGAAGTGATTGGCCGGTTGCGCCGCCAACTGGCGGTCATCCCCGGCGCCACTTTGTACCTGCAGTCGGCCCAGGACCTGACCATCGGTGGCCGAGCCAGCGCCGCCCAATTCCAGTACACCCTGCAGGACCAGAATCTGCAGCAACTCAACAATTGGGCGCCGCGCCTGCTGGCCAAGCTGCGCACTATCCCCCAACTGCGCGACGTCAACAGCGACCAGCAGGACCATGGACTGGAAGCCCGGGTAGTGATAGACCGCGACACCGCCGCCCGTCTGGGAGTTGCCGCCCAGGACATTGACAACGCCCTTTATGACGCCTTCGGCCAGCGCCAGGTCTCCACCATGTACGAGCAACTCAACCAGTACCACGTTGTCATGGAGGTGGAGCCCCGATTCCAGCGCAACCCTGAGGCGCTGCAGAACATTTATGTGCGTTCCTCTTCAGGAACGGAGGTGCCGCTTTCGAGCTTCGCCCGCTTTGAGCCTTCGAATACGCCGCTAGCGGTCAACCACCAGGGCCAGTTCCCCTCGGTGACGCTGTCTTTCAATCTCGCCCCGGGGATTTCGCTCAGCCAGGCCACCGATGCCATCCAGGGCGCGGAGCGCAGCATCGGCTTCCCCGCCGCCATAAATGCCAGTTTTCAGGGGACAGCGGCAGCATTCATGAGTTCGCTTTCGACCGAGCCTATCCTGATCCTGCTGGCGCTGGTCACCGTTTACATTGTGCTGGGGGTGCTGTATGAGAGCTTTATCCATCCCATCACCATTCTTTCAACCTTGCCTTCCGCCGGGGTGGGCGCGCTGCTGGCGCTGTTGCTCACTAACAACGCACTGGACGTGATCGGCCTGATTGGCATCATCCTGTTGATCGGGATAGTGAAGAAGAACGCGATTATGATGATTGACTTTGCGCTCGAAGCTGAGCGTACAGAAGGGAAATCATCGGTCGAGGCGATTTACGAAGCGTGCATGCTGCGCTTTCGTCCCATCATGATGACGACCATGGCCGCCATGCTGGGAGCGCTCCCTCTGGCGCTGGACCGGGGTACGGGCTCGGAACTCCATCGCCCGCTGGGCATCACCATTGTAGGTGGACTGATGGTGAGCCAGGCCCTGACCCTGTTTACTACTCCGGTGGTTTACCTCTACATGGATCGGGTACAACTGTGGGCGAGGCGCATGCGCGCCCGGGCGCCCCAACCGCTGGCCCCGGGGCTCGGTGAGGCATAAAGGCTGATTGCCTACTGCTCCATAAATTCCGTGAACGCGCCCGTATTCCCGTAGTAGACGCGCAGGTTGCACTGCTTAGGACCCATCTGGCCGAAATAGAGGGTCAACTTGTCATTAGGCTGGCTAAGCTGGCCAAGGTCCATCGGCCCGCGCGCCAGGTCTTGTTGCGATTCGTAAGCGTTCTCCGGCTTTTCATTTTTGCTGACAATCAAAGTCCAGTTTTTTTTGCCCGGAATCAGGTACATGGTGTACGCGCCGGTTGGGATTTCTCTGCCGTTGAACTTCAGATCGGCGCCGGAGAACAGCACCATAGCCGAGCCGCCCGGCATCCAAACCTTGTTTTCCCTGAGCCGTTCCCTTTTATTGAACGGAATGCTGTTGTAGCGAACAGTGACTTGCTTGCCGTCGGCAAAATTGCAGGAAACCGTGTCCGAGTCCGTTGCCGGCGCCGGATCCTGAGCGGCTAAGCTGCCGGCTAAGAATAATTCGCCAACCAACAAAATGCAGATTGCCAGCCTGCGCATGAGCGGTCCTCCCCTGTCCTGTTCACCGCTGCTTCCTGGCTACTCTTTAATTTTGTTCCGAAAAGGAGAGCAGCGGCACCGCCGCCTTACCGCGCTGTTGCCAATGCGGAAAGGAAGTGCTTCGCCAAATCGCCATCCGCAGGCGGCGTTGTCCCTTCGGGTGGTAATGATAGCTCACGCCAGCCCCGTCTGCAGCAATATATCCGGCATTGAGATAGCCGCCTGCCCCGACTCCCTGCCCGGAGACCATCACAGTCTGGCGTGTTCCACGTCACCGCCTTCCCCCCAAGGCTGGGAGTATCTGAATAGTTAGTACTCTCGGGCACGCTGTGCACTAATTTTCAATCGTTCGTGGAAACGGCACACGAACGATACCCTGAGGCGGGCGTGCCCGATTTTTCCTTCCCAGAAGGTTTATTTTCCCGCCCTATAACTGTGGATTGAGCAGAACGGGTGGGGGCAGCGGGGCGCCTGCGACGACTGTCCGCACAAGATCATTGTTAGCGCGCCACCAGCCATAAAATGTCGGACCGCCGTTACTGCAGGAAACCTGGAGGGCACCCCAGCCGACCTGTCCAGGGCCGCCGAGAGTGTGCTGAATTCCTTGGCTGGCCATCTGCCAAGCCTCTGCCACATTGCCTGAGATTCCTCGTCCATCGCCAATATTGACGCGGATTGAGCGGGTATCGAGGCGCAGGCCCTGGCGTAAGGCCTTGAGAGCGCTCTCTTTAGCGCTCCACAGCAGAGTCACGAGTGCGGGCCTGTCACAGGCGGAGGCCTGCTGCACGAGCAGCTGTTCTTCTGGAGTGAAGTAGTCGGCCAGGAACGCGTCAATGCGCGGCTCGACTCTTTCTAGATCGCAACCAAGAGCCATCCCTGAAGGCGCAACGGCAGCAATGGCCCTGCCACCACAATGACTAAGTGATACCCCAAGTGCCGCCCGCCGGTCCGCAATGAAGGCCTCGGGAGCACCCGACGTGGCGGGGCGTATCTCAATGTCGTCCAACAGGCTGCCTTCCACGCGCCAACCCAGGTAAGCAGCAATCGCGCGCTTCGCGGTCCAGCGTCCCAGGCGCCAGTCATTACGGCGCTTGGCAAGTTTCATTCCGCTGAGACGAAGCGCTTCCTGTGCACAGAGCCAGGCATTATCGGTTGGGACATCCGCCATCGTCTGCTGCAGCCAGAATATGCTCATCAGCATTACCTGTTGGGGCTGGACGTCAACCTCCTCCTGCGCCCCACTTAAGCTGCCCGCGCAACTGTCGTTTCTTTTGCCATGCGGCGCTCCAGCGCGTGGACGAGATAGGGGCGAAGACTTGAAGGCGGAATAATGCAATTCAGAGCGCCCACTCCCAGTGCCCGCTGCACACTGTGGATATGATCAAATTCGTTCGCCATCTCCCCCAACTTTTCGGAATGAATGATCTTGAACAACTCGTTCCATTGGGCGCGCAAGCGGCCCTTCTCGAGGCCATCCGCCTTGGCCATCGCGTCACCTAAGGCTTGCAGACGCGGATCCTTGCGAGCCCGGGCCTCCACTTCGCCGGCAAAAACAACGGCGGCGGCCGGGGCGCCTCCAATCACCGAAGCGTATGTGCCCTCCAGCGCCGCAACCTCCAGCTGTTCATTCAGCACGCGCGAGAAAACCACGTAGGCTCCGCCGTGATAGCGGGAGATAACGCAAAAGACCATAGGCCCTTTGAAGTTCACGACTGCCCGGCCGATTTCTGCGCCGTACTCCAGTTGCAGCCTGCGCAT
>DASSQB010000035.1:0-4275 GCA_035702725.1 Terriglobales bacterium
CGGTTTGCCGGCAGCGGCGTTTGGCGCGCTGCTGACGCTGATGGCGTTCCACATGCAACTCGACCTGTTCGGGTTTGTGGGCATCATCATGCTGATCGGTATTGTGAAGAAGAATGCCATCATGGTGGTGGACTTTGCCCTAGAACTGGAACGAACGGGCGGGCGCACGCCGGCGGAGGCGGTGTACCAGGGCTGCCTGATCCGCTTCCGGCCCATCATGATGACTACCATGGCGGCCATCATGGGGACTTTGCCGATTGCCCTGGGCATGGGTGCAGGGGCAGATGCCCGGCGACCTCTGGGCCTCTCCGTAGTCGGCGGGCTGGTCTTTGCCCAGATCGTCACCCTCTATTTGACCCCGGTGTTCTACACCTACATGGATTCCCTGCAGAACTACCTGGGCCGCGGCGCACGCAGGACCTTCGCCCAACCGGCGCTGCAGGAGCCGCTGCTGACGGAGCATGAGCAGCAGGTGGGAGATTGATCCCAGTAGTCAGTAGTCAGCAGTCAGCATTCAGCCCGCGGACAGTCTCGGCGATTCAGCAGGTCGAGCACTTAGCGGTTAGCAATTAGCATTTGGCCAGTGAACAGCAGCGGCCGTGCGGAGCGTGTGAAGGCCCCTCGGCAGGCTCCAGGGCAGCTTGAAGCCGGGACCAAACGCATTCAGGAGACAGTTATTACCACCTTTCCTCGAGCGTGGCCCTGCTCGAGATAGCGGATAGCCTCCGGCACTTCAGCCAGCCGGTAAACCCTGTCAATAACGGATGTGACCTTTTCCGTCCGCATGAGCTCGCCCAGGATAATCAGGTCGTCTTTTCTCAGTTTCGCCCCGAACACGGAGAATCTCTGGGGGACGAACACTCCCAACAAAGGACCCTCAATTGCGCGAGCCAGAAGAATGAAGACCGACTTTCCCGGCCCTACTCCGGCCACGACGTAAATTCCCTTAGGATTCAAGACGCGTCTGCACGCGCACAACGAATGGTTCGCCACCAGATCGAAAATCAAGTCATAACATTGCCCGGTGCTGGTGAAGTCTTCGCGGGTGTAATCAATAACGCGATCGGCGCCGAGGGAGCGGACCATCTCCACATTGTGCGTGCTGCACACCCCGGTAACCTCCGCGGCAAATGATTTTGCGATCTGCACGGCAAAGGTACCAACGCCGCCCGCCGCACCGTTAATCAAGACCTTCTGGCCGGACTGGATGTGTCCCTTGTCGCGAAGACTCTGCAAGGCGGTGAGTCCCGCGATTGGAACCGAAGCCGCTTGCTCAAAGCTGACATTGTCTGGCTTGAGGGCAAATGACGACTCGCAAGCACACCCGTACTCAGCAAAAGCACCCCGGCAGGTGCCGAACACCTCGTCGCCCGGTTTGAATTGGGTTACCTTGCTGCCAACCGTTTCGACCTGACCGGCAACATCAACTCCTAAGCGAGTGGCCTTCGGTTTGAGCAGCCCCGACTGGATGCGCATCGCGTAGGGAATGCCTCGCATGAAGTGCCAGTCGTAGGGATTGACGGCAGAGGCGCGGACTCTTATCAGAATTTCATCGTCTTTGGGAACCGGTTTTTCGATGTCGCTGATCTGGATAACGCCGGGAGGGCCGTACCGAGTATAGACGGCGGCCTTCATTGGGTTTCCCTCCCCTGCGCAGCCCCTTCTTCCATCATGGGATATTGAGGCCTCCGCAGACCTGAAGCGCAGCCATGGTTAACTTGTCATAGCTTGGGCTCGGGCTTGGGAGCGCCACAGCAGGCGCGCATGCTTTCCTGGAACTTCTCCCGCTCTTCGGGCGTCATCTGCTCCCAGCGCTCGCGCATGCGGCGCCGCCAATGCATCCGCCTGCCCCCGTGGCTATGGAAGCTGCCGAAAAGAATCTTGCACAAGATGACAAGTCCCACGGCCTGCCAGAAGCCGATGTGCCGCAACCCAAATAGGGCGGGCATCAGCCAGTTCCACAAAGCCATGACCACAAAGCCGAAAACAACAAAAGCAATTACAGCGAACAAAATGAACTTAATTATCCTTGCTATCCAATTCTTATTCATTGCGCTCCTCACAATTTCGTAAACTCGTCGTGGATGGCCTGAAGCCGCCGGCGCAAGTGCAGCACGGCATAGTGCTTGCGCGAAAGCAGCGTGTTCACGCTGACCCCGCTTGCCGCAGAAAGCTCGCGGAAGCTGCGGCCTTCAAATTCATGGGCAATGAAGACTTCACGCTGCTCTTCCGGAAGATCTTCCAAGGCCTCGTCCAGTTCGGCCAGGAGCAGACTCCGCGCCAAAGCCGCTTCCGGCCCCGAGTCAGACGAGGGAACCAGTTCTTCCAGTTTGAGCCGCGATTCATCGTCCGCAACTGCCGCCTGCTTCCGCAGCGGATCGGTTGTTCTCCTCCGATACAGGTCAATGATCCGATTACGAGCCACGCGAAACAGCCAGGCGCCCGCCCGCTCAATAGGCTTCATGAGGCGGTAGGCCTGCACAAATTCGTAGAAGACGTCCTGCAGAATATCTTCCGCATCGGCCTCGTCGGCCACGGATTTGCGGATGAAGTTGCGCAGCCGGGTTCTCTCCTTCTGGACAGCCGCGGAAATGCGCCCATCCTGCTCAGTCGTCATCCACTCGATGGTAGTCGCCTCTTCCATCTAAGGGTGTAGACGAATGAAGGGGGTAAATATTTTGGGGAAAATGATGGAGAAAGGCATGGTTCCTCGACTCCGGCGTGTCTCGTAGGCTCGACCCGCCCTCGCTCGGGATGACAGAGGGAAACGGATGATGGGTAGATGAAATCGCATACACTGCCAAGTCCCGTCGAACCCTGCAACCAAAAGTACGGCAGCGAAAGGCCGCGATGCCAGGCGAACTGCCGCCAGGGTCGAGCGCCTAAATTGCTGGTGGCCAAAGGCCAAATGCTGGTTGAAGCACAGGCAGGTGATTGCCGTCACAGCCCCGGAAACGGGCAGCGTCTAGGCTAGAAAGGGGCAGTGGGTTCAGCCTGCCCGGGGCGGCGCCGCTCCCAGACGCGACGGTCGCCGAAGGAGCCGCGCACGCAGAAAGGGGGGCCTATGAAGCCCTTCAGCCTGCTGCTGGGCAGTATCCTCTCCGTCGCCGTTATCGCCATGTTGCTGCTGACCTTCGGGGTAAAGCCGCTGGGGCCGAGCGAGCAGGGCGCGGCCCTCTACAACGTCGCCACCGAGACCACCATAAAGGGGACGGTGCGTGCTGTGGAGGACTACAGTTGCCCGGTCAGCGAGAATGAAATGGGCCGTCACCTGCGGCTGCAGAACGCAACCGGCATGATGGAAGTTCACCTGGCACCGGCGCGGGTGATGCGCAGCCAGACATTCACCTTCTCTCCCGGTGACCAAATCGAGGTCCTCGGCTCCAAGGTGAAAATGCAGGGCCAGGAATCCATCATCGCGCGTGAGGTCACGCGGGGCAACGAGAGCTTCTTCATCCGCGATCGCGAAGGCAAGCTCTTGCTGATCCAGCAGTAAGGTGCCGGCAGAGGCGATGTGGCAGGAGGAGCGCAACATGCTTCCCTTCCGTGACCGAGCGGAAGCAGGACGGCTGCTGGGAAGCGCTTTGGCGGCTTATGCCGGGCACGCGGACGTCCTCGTCCTTGCGCTGCCCCGGGGAGGAATTCCCGTAGGCTACGCGGTGGCGAGAGCGCTGGGCGCTCCCTTGGACATATTTGTGGTACGCAAGCTGGGCGCTCCCGGGAACCCTGAATTGGCCATCGGAGCCGTGGCTCCCGGCGGGGTTTGCATCCTGCAGGAGGAAATCATCGCGGGGCTGGGAATCCCGGCAGATGAAGTTGCGGCCATCGCCACTCGGGAGGAACAAGCGCGGCGGCAAAGCGAAGAACTGTACCGGCGCAACCTGCCAGCACACCCCCTCGGCGGCGCCACGGTGATCCTGGTGGATGATGGCATCGCGACCGGCGCCACTATGCGGGCCGCCATCACCGCGCTGCGCCGTTTGCAGGCGGAAAAGATCGTAGTGGCGGCGCCGGTTGCGCCGGCCTCTACCTGTCGCGAACTGTCAGCCGAGGAGGTGGTCTGCCTGGCGACACCTGACATCTTCTTCACCGTGGGCCAGTGGTACGTTAATTTCGAGCAGGTAAACGACCAGCAAATGGCCGCACTGCTCGAAGAAGCATCTACTTTCGTTGTGTAAGGAGCACCACCATGCCACTGCAGAGATTGAAAGAATTGCTGGACCGAAATGGTGTTCACTACGAATGCATCGTGCATCTTCCCGCCTATACGGCCCA
>DASSQB010000036.1:0-9515 GCA_035702725.1 Terriglobales bacterium
ATGGAAACCTATAGCGGCATCAAGATGCAGCAGATCGGCTTCCTGGAGTTCTGGGGATTCATGTGGCGCGAGCGCCACAACCTGAGGCGCTTCCTGGAATGGACTACGGAGATGGAGCGTTACGGCAGGCCCGCGGAGAAACAGGGCGAATGACTGAAATTTGTAATCGAATAATTTGTAATTGGTAATTTCGGAGTGGCACTGCAAAAATTACAAATCACAAATTGCCAAATTACAAATTCATTAATTCAGCCGTGCCGTTGCGCCTGCGTGTTTTGATTTCACGGTCAATGTTGCCATGGGGTGGTTCTCGACCCGTGATCCACCTGAAGGAAGGGCGCTCACACCCTGCGTGATCTCCCTGTCCATAATCTCGCCTCAACCCGGCACACGGTGCGCTTTCTGACTATCTGGTTCAACAATTCTCTTACTCGCATCTCAACGAAATCATAGGATCGATGCGTGCCGCCCGCTGCGCGGGAACATAGATCGCCACCAGCGCCACAGCCGACAACAACAGCGCGATCGCGCCAAACGTGAGCGGGTCCATTGTGCCCACACCGAACAACAGGCTGCTCATCAGCCGCGTGATCGCGAATGCCCCCAGCAGTCCGATTCCCACCCCCGCCAGCGTCAGGCGCATTCCCTGTCGGACCACCAGTCCCAGAATCCCGCTCTGCGTCGCGCCCAGGGCCATGCGGATTCCAATCTCCCGAGCTCTCTGCGTGACCAGGTAGCTCATCACGCCGTAGATGCCAACCGTCGCCAGCATCAGGGCAAGCGCGGCAAACAGCCCCAGCATCAGCATCGAGAAGCGGCGGCGCGCCAGCGATTCCTGCACGACTTGTTGCATGGTGCGCACTCCGTGCATGGGAAGGTTGCTGTCCAGTTGGTGAAGCTCGCCTTTAACCGCCGACGTCAGCATCGCCGGGTCCGTGCCAGCACTCCTGAGAACCACGTTCATCTCACGCCCCACGTGCTGGCTCTGTGGCAGATAAAGCGCGATGCGCGAATCGGAATCCAGCGTGTACTGCTTCACCCTTCCCACCACGCCCACCACGGTTGCCCAAATCCGTTCCTGCGTCAGGTCCCCAAAGCTGATCCGTTTGCCTACTGGATCCTGGCCGGGCCACAGCTGTTTTGCCATGTATTCATCTACCAGAACCACCTGCGGGGTGGTGAGCGTGTCGCCATCGTTGAACAGGCGTCCCCGCAGAAGTGGAATCTGCATCGCCTCGAAGTAATGCCCGCCAACCACGCGCTCGTCGGCGTTGATAAATTTTTCGCCGGGCGGAGGCACTCGGCCTTCCACCGTTATCGGCCCCCAGGCAAACATCTCACTCAGCGGCAGGGACGAGACACCGCCCGCAGCCCTCACGCCTGGCAGACTCTCCAGGTGTTCCCAGAGCAGGCGGTAGAAGCCGCGTACCCGCTGCGGGTCCTTGTATTGCTCGCCGCTCATGCTCAGCTCCATCGTGAGCACGTTTGCGGGATTGAATCCAGGGAAGACCTCTTGCAAATTGATGAAACTTCGGACCAGCAGACCGGCGGCGATCAGCAGCATTGCGGAAAGCGCAAGCTCAGACACAACCAGTATGTGACGCAGGTTGTGGCCGCCTCCCCATGAGCCGCCGTTCCCGCTGGAGCGCGAGGAGGTGTTCTTCAGGATCAGCCCCAGATCCAGGCGCGCCACCTGCAGCGCCGGCGCCAGTCCAAAAAGTATCCCCGAGGACAAAGAAATAAAGAGTGTGAAAGCCAGGGCATCGGTGCGAACGCCAATCTCCACCAGGCGTGGCACACTCTTGAGTCCGAGCACGTGGATCCAATGCACGCTGCCCACCGCCAGCAGCACACCCAGAGCGCCGCCGCACACGGCCAGCAGCACGCTTTCAGTCAACAGTTGCCGTACGATGCGGCCGGCGCTGGCGCCGACCGCGGTGCGCACCCCGATCTCCCTCTGCCGCGCGACCGCCCGCGATAGCAGCAGGTTCGCGACGTTGGCGCCGGAGATGAGCAGAAGAAATCCGACCGCGCCCACCAGTATGAAAAGTGTCCGCCTCACATTGCCCACTACTTGTTCAAGCAATGGCACAATGGCAAAAGTGAGCCCGCCGTTGGCGGGATAAACCGCCGGAAAATCGTGCCTCAGCTTCGCCGTGATGACTGCCATCTCCGCCCGCGCCTGTTCCAGACTGACCCCCGGCTTAAGCTTGCCGATGATGTTGTAGTCCTCCTGCCCGCGCACCTCAGCGGCATTGGGCGAGAGCGGGAAGGGCAGCAGGATTGCCGCCTGCTCTTCGCCATACAGGGTTGGCAGCACTTCGCGCGGCAGGGCAAAACTCTGCGGCATGATTCCCACCACTTCGTACGGCATGCCATTGAGGACAATCACCCGCCCGAGCACATGCGGATCGGCGCCGAATTCTCGCGCCCACATGCCGTAGGTCAGCACCGCGGTCGCCGCATGCCCCACAGAATCTTCGTCAGCTGTAAACAGTCGTCCTTGCGCCGCCTGCTGCCCGAGCATCGGCAACAGGTTTGACGAGACTCGAATCACGCCCACCCGCACCGGCTCACCATGGCCTGTCAGGGTGTAGTCTCCCCCACTCGCAATCGCCACCTGCTCCAGCCCCTTGTGCCCGGCCTTGATGTCAAAGTACTGCGCCGTCGAGAACCAATCCTGCGTGATGCCGAGCCCGGGCGAGGTGTTCCACAGGATTACCAGCCGGTCTGCATCCCGATAAGGCAGCGGACGCAGCAACAGAGCGCTGACAATGCTGAATATGGCGGTGTTGGCGCCTATGCCAATCGCCAGGGATGCGATCACCGCTGCAGTGATGCCCGGACTCTTCCAGAACGAGCGTACGGCAAACTTTAGATCGCGGGCGAGAGTCTCCATCCCGCGTATCCTAGCATGTGAAAAACGTGGGGCATCCTTATGTCACGCGAGACGTCAGGTTTTGGCTTCCGGACCACTCCATGCCCATCTGCTGTCCGTCGGACGGTCGCCGCGGCGGGAGATTACACGTTGCAAATTGCTGAATTGCAATTTCAGGAAGCCGGTTGCGTCGCCGTCCCTGCTCCCTCAAACACCAACCCAACTTCCAAACCTTTTTTTGCGCCCAGCAGGTCGGCGGCCGAGGCGCGATTGGCAGCCACTTCCAGGTATCCCATGCTGCCCAGAATGGCGAAAACCTGGCCCGGAGCGCCCTGGGCGTAAGCTGCCTTCAGGTCGCTGACTTCGTGCGTCCCCACCATAATTTTGAACGGCGGCGGCGCGGCCTGGAACAACGCAGGCGCGTCCTGGGGAGTGATGTTGGTTACGATGTTGCCGAACTTATCCACCTTCAGCACCACGCCCCGCAACGTGCGCTCGTTGATGGCCTTAGGTTTGGGCGCGGCGAAGCGCACAAAATCGGTGATCTCTTCGCCAAACTTGGCCGCTTCCACGCCTTTGCTCAGGTAGCCGGCGGCGCGGGCAAAAATGTCGCGTCCGTGGAACGTGGCGCTTACCGGCTGCAGAAAATAATGTTCCGCCGTGATGTGGCGCACCGAAAGCCGGCTCTCGCGCTCGTAAACCAGCGATAGCACGCCGTTATCGGGCGCAATGAACATGTGCTTTTCCGTGGTCACCAGGATGGGCCGGCGCGCGCTGCCGACTCCAGGATCAACCACCACCACGTGAATGGTTTCAGAAGGGAAGTAGCGGTAGGCCTGCGTGATGGTCAGGGCGCCGTCGAGCACATCGAAGGCCTGCACGGAGTGCGAAATGTCCACCAGCTGGGCTTCCGGATTGATGTTGAGCACCACGCCTTTCATGGTGCCGACATAGTGGTCCTGCAGCCCGAAATCGGTGGTGAAGGTAACGATGCGCGACACGCCTGGCCTCTCCGCAGCTTGATCTTGGTGTAAATACGGAACTTAACCCGCCTGAGCAGGGGAGTCAAGTTACGGAGGGTTAGCTGAATTTGGGCAGCAAAACCAGGTCGTCGTCAGGCACCAGTTCGAGAGGAAGGCCGGCCTTGGTCCAGGCGCGCAGGCCTCCGATGATCACGAAAGCGCGCAAGCCCTGCTCAATCAGCCAGTGCGCCACCCGGGCGCTGGTCGCCTCCCGCGCTCATGTGCAGTAGAGGTAGATGTCCTTGTCGGTGGGCAATTCGTGGAGCGCCTCCTTAAGTCTGTTGGGCTCCAGGCGGATGGATCCCTGAATGCGTGTGCCGCCCGGGTCGTAATAGCCATGACTGCGTACGTCCACCAGCAGCACCTGCGCGGGGTTGGCTGCCAGCTGGCGGGCCACTTCTTCCACCGGCACTCGCGGCACCACTGAGTATTCGCGCTGCTTCCAGTAGCGCCAGGCATAGTAGCCGACATAGCCGATTACGGCGGCAACTAACACATACTCCGCGCCCAGCCCTACCAGTCGGAATTGCCGCGCAATGGCTTCGGCGAAGCCGCTGAAAATGAATCCGGCGGCCCCATAACCCAGCACATACAGGCTTACGCCCAGCAGATCGAAGCGCAAAAACTGGCCCGGCTTCATCTTCATGCTGCCGGCCAGCGGCGCGGCCATGGTGCTGATGCCGGGCAGGAACTTGGCGAAGACCAGGGTCATGCGTCCGCGCTTATAGAACGACTCGGCGGAGCGCAGGATGCAGCTTTCGGGATTGGCGCTGATGCGGCATAGGTAGCCCAGCAGCCTCCACCCCGTGCGCCGTCCCAGAAGAAAGAGCGGGATATCGCCCAGCATCGTGGCGACGATGGCGATAGGCAGCGCCACAGAAAGGCTCAGCTTGTGTGTGGCTCCTGCCACCCCAGCCGCGAATAGCGCCAGCGCTGCGGGCACCGGAACGCCCACCGCTTCCAGAAAGACCGCCAACGCCACGACGGCGTAACCGTGGCGCGTGATGAGATTGAGGATGTCGTGCATGGAGAAGGCCGCAGTAGAACAGATGATCTCACACCGGCGAACGGTCCATGGATTTGTAATTGAGTAATTTGTAATTGGTAATTTGGGGTCGCCCGGCGGGTGTAATTACAAATTGCCAAATTACCAAATTACAAATTGCGCAGGCTCAATCGTATCGCAGGGCTTCAATGGGGCTGAGTCGGGCGGCCTTCCACGCCGGCCAAAAGCCGGAAGCGATACCCACCAGCGAAAGAATGATGAACGAAACGATCATCACGCTGGCGGAGAGGTTCAGGAAGATATCCCCTGCGTGGTTGGCGGTCTTATACAGCGCGCTGTAGAGGGGCAGGGGAGGGATGGCATAAGTGAGGGCCAGCGAAAGCAGAACACCGGCTACGCCGCCCATGAAGGTCAAAACCAGAGCTTCCAGCAGAAATTGAGTAAGTATGTGTAAGCGCCTGGCGCCTAATGCCTTGCGCAATCCTATTTCCTTGGTCCGCTCGGTCACAGAAACCAGCATGATGTTCATCACTCCCACCCCGCCCACGCCCAGCGTAAGGGCGCCAATTACGCCCAGCAACACCTGCAGGCCCAGGCTGAAGGCGGTGATCATGCCCTTGGTTTCAATGGTGTTCCACTCCGGCGTAGCTTTGTCGTCCCTGGGATTGAAATGGTGGCGCCGGCCTATTACCTCGCGCACGGCGGCCAGCGTCTTGGTATCCAGCGTAGGGTCCAGCGGCTGGAACACGATCATGTCCGGGTCGCGCTGGCTCTTCAGGTCGCGGTAGCAACCGAAGGGAATGAATCCATCCTGATTGTCCGGGCCCTCGTACATGGAATCCTGAATCTTCTGCTTCATCACTCCGATGACGTCGAACATCTGACCGCCGATTTCGACGGACTGGCCCACCGCGGGAGCGCCCTGGAAAATCTTTTTGTTGGCTTCGGAGCCGAGAATTACCACGCGGCGGTGCTCGGCAAAATCGGAGGCGTCGAAGTAACGTCCGTCTTCGATCTCCAAACGGCGCATCTGGCCGTAGGGCAATTCCACGCCGCGGGTCTGGATGGAGACCACGCGCGTGCCCACCTTGTAGGGCAGCTGGTCGGTAGATTCGGCGCTCACGGCGCGCACCAGGGGCACGTCCGCGCGAATGGCTTCAATGTCCGCGTATTCGTATTTGACCTTCTTGCCGGCGCGCTGCCCGCCCGCCTGCATGCTGGTTTGCCCCGGCCAGAGCACGATGACGTTGTTGCCCATGGCAGAAAATGCCGCCAGCACTCCCCCACCCAGACCTTGCCCGTAGGCCAGCAGGATCACCACCGAAACCAGCCCCCAGGTGATGCCCATCATGGTCAGGATGGAGCGCAAGCGATTGCGCATCAGCGCTTGCCAGCCTTGCAGGATGAGCTCTTTGAGCATCATGGGAATAGTTTCCCTACCTACAGGTACGCAGCGGAGCAGTTTCAGGTTTCAAGTTTCCACGCGTTTACTGAAGGCTGCGCAACATAATGTCCCCCGGCATTCTCTCCTTGTCTGTCATCCCGAGCGAGGGCGCGTTGAGCTTGCGAGACAAACCCGAACCGAGGGACCTCGTGTTTCGAAATTTCCGCAAACACGTTTCGTTTGACGAAGTTACTCAATCTCAATATCTCCTGACCCGGTGCGCACTTCCACCAGGCTGCCGCCGTTGCCGGCTTTGCCATGAATCGAGTGGCGGGAGATGTTGCCGGAAACTGCGACGGAGTGGCTTAGTTCGATGTCGCCCGAACTGGTGGAAGCATCCAGGTCAAAACCCGCCTCGCGTGGGATGCGCAGCTTGATAGTGCCGGAGCCGGCGCTCAGCCTCCATTCGCCGCCGGGAGTGCCTTCGATGTTCACATCGCCGCTGCCGGTATCGGCGTTCACCATGCTCCTTACGCCGTGCAGGTCAACTCCGCCGGACCCGGTGCGGACACGTACCTCGCCGGAAGCGGTCTGCCGCAGACCCACATCGCCGCTGCCGGTTTCTGCGTCGAAACCACCGGCTACCTCATCACCTTGAATGTTGCCGCTGCCGGTACGCGCGCGCACGTCGCCATTAATGCTGTTCATCTGCAGGTCCCCGGAACCGGTATGCGCTTCCACCCGGCTGCCAATGCTCGAAATATGCATATCGCCGGAGCCGGAACGCGCTTCCAGCGGGCCCTTGATGCCGTCAATTTTCTCGTCGCCGGAGCCGGTGTGCGAGGTCAGGCTGGTCGCCTGCGGAACCACGATCTGGTAGTCAATGGAAACGTTGTGCCCCAGTTCCGGATCCCGGATGTAACCAATGCGGATGCTGTTGCCGTTCTGCTCAATGGGCGGATTCTGCTCCAGCCTGCGAACCTTCTCGTCTCCGTTGCCGCCCCAGCCGCTCACCTTAATTCGGCCGGTGACCTGCACGCTTCCCACGGCGCCGCTGTGGACATCAATGTCTCCAGAGCCGGTGCTGACGTCGAGGTCCACCGGTCCGGTTACGGTCAAGGTTCGCTGAAAGGAGCCGCGCGCGGCGGCCTGGGCGGGAATTGTCGAAATGCAGAACAGCACTGCCAAGGCAGCAGCCAAAATCGCAAGCGAGTTTTTGCGGTCGGCCATCACTTTCCTCCCCTGGAAAGACGTGTGAAAACACGGAAGGCGAGCAGGATTATTCATAGCGCAGGGATTCAATGGGTTCCATAGCTGCCGCCCGCTGTGCCGGGTACACTCCGGCAGTTACCGTAATCAGGGAAAGAGTGAGCACGGAGGCCACCAGCGACAGCGAGGAAATAATGGGGTGGGGCACAAAATCGGGCAAGGGAAGCGCGCCCATCGCCAGGCACAGCCCTATGCCCACGGTAAGCCCAACCGCGCCGCTGAACACGGTCAGCATGGCAGCCTCGATAAAGAACTGCCGGAGAATATCTGCCTTGGTGGCGCCAATGGCCTTGCGCATGCCGATTTCACGGGTGCGCTCGCTTACCGAAACCAGCATGATGTTCATCACCCCGATGCCGCCCAGGCAGAGGGTCACGACGGCAACACAGGTGAAGAAGATGGTGATCACGTCAAAGATGCGGCTTACCAGCTTGGCGCCTTCCATGGTGTCCCAGATGAAGAGCGCGTCCTTGTCATCGGGCTCAAAATGGTGGACACGGCCGAGGGCCCGGCGCACCTGCATGACTGCCTCTTCGTGCTCTTCAGCATTGGCCACTTCGAAAACGATGTCGTTCACCCAACCGCGCTGAATGGTGCGCTTCTGCCCCTGGTCGTTCTCCGGCGGCGGCATATCGCGCGCTACGGCGGACAAGGGGGCGTACAGGTTGTCGTTGTCTGGCCCGCTGTAGTTGGAATTCTGCTTCTTCTCCTCCAGCACGCCGACCACGGTGTAGGGCCAGCCCAGAATGGAAACAATGGCGCCGACGGCAGGCTGCCCATTGAACAGTTGCTTGCGGGCGGCGTAGCCCAGCACCACCACACGGGCGCCCTGGTCTTCGTCTTGCTGGGTAATGAGGCGGCCCTCGGCCACTTTCAAGGAGCGGAAATCCTGGTACTCGGGCCACATGCCCACCACCGAGCGGTTGGCCTGATTGAAGGGGCTGACTTCCGGCACCGAGCGGCGCAGCTCCGGGCTCACCGCCTTTACCAGGTAGCACTGCTGCTTAATCAGTTGCGCATCCGTGACGTTGAGCGGAATCTCCCGCCCCGCGGCCAAGCCGCCTGCCTGCGCGCTGGTGCGCCCGCCCCACATGATCACCAGGTCCTTGCCCAGGGTTTCCATGCGCCTGTGCTGGTCTTTACTGAAACCCAGCCCCAGGCCGACCAGGATGATGACCGACGAAATGCCCCAGATGATCCCGAACATGGTCAGGAACGTGCGCAATTTGTGCGCGCGGAAGGTGGAAAACGTCTGCCGCATTAGTTCGAGGAGGTTCATGGGGAAACCCGGCTCTTGGTTTTTAGCTCTTGGCTCTCGGCCTGGGGCTCCAGCTTTCGGCCACTAATACCCGTACGCTGGCAAGTAAGAAGCAAGAGCCAAGGAAGCTCTGATCAAGTTCATATCTGTCATCCCGAGCGAAGCAGAATTGCCTTTTTTTAAGCAATTCTGCGGAGTCGAGGGACCTTGCGTTTGTTGTATCGTACTTAATCAGAGTTTTCCTAAGAGCCAAAAGCTGAGAGCCAATAGCCAATAGCCGACGGCCAGCCTTACTGCAGCACCACCTGCTCGCCTTCTTTCAGGCCGCTCAATACTTCGGTTTTGGCGCCGTTGGAGATGCCTGCGTTAATTGCCACTTTACGCGCGCCGTCCTTGGCGCTGGGGTCGGGCACCTGAACGTAGGTCTTTTTGTCTTTGTCGTAGATCAGGGCGCCTTCGGGGATTTGCAGCACGTTCTTGTGCTCTTCCAGGATGATCTCCGCGTTGGCCGTCATGTTGGCCTTGAGCTCCCCGCCCGGATTGTTGATGGAAACCCGCACCTCGAAGGTGGTGACGTTGTCCTTTTCCACGCCCATGGGCGCAATCTTGGTGACCTTGCCGTGGAATGTCTTGTCCTTAAACGATTCCACCTTAATGCGTGCGGGCTGGCCCAGGTACACCTTGCCGATATCGCTCTC
>DASSQB010000037.1:0-4407 GCA_035702725.1 Terriglobales bacterium
GCTCTCCCGCGAGGAATCGGAACGCGCCGTGCGCACCGCCCGCATCCTGGCCCGCGCCCAGCTGGTGATGGGCGATGAGGCCGCCGCCCTGGCCTGGATGCGCGCTCCCCTCCAGCGCTTTCAGGGGCGCGCTCCCATGGAGATGCTGGCCACGGAAACCGGCGGCCGCATGGTGGAGCAGATGCTCATCCAGATTGACGAAGGCATGTTCGCCTGATGCTGCTGTGGCGCATGAGCAACCACGCCACGCTGGAGGGAGAGGGTGGCCTCATCGCCTCCGCCCGCTGGCACACCCAGGGCCATTCTGTGCTTTATTTGGCGGAGACACCCGCCGGCGCCCTGGTCGAAGTGCTGGTCCACCTGGAACTTGACCCAGCCCGCCTGCCCCGGAGCTACCAACTACTCAAGGCGCAGGCGCCCGACGATATCTCGTTGCGCGCGATCGGCAAGGCGGAGTTGGCTGAGGATTGGACACAGGACCTGCTTGCCACCCGCACCCTGGGCGACGAATGGTTGCGCTCCCGCGCCTCTGCCCTGCTGCGGGTCCCTTCGGTTATTGTGCCTGAGACCTTTAACCTGCTGCTGAATCCGCACCATCCCGAGGCAGCCCGTATTCGCATCGTTTCTCACCGAAACTATCCCTGGGACAAGAGGCTGCTGGAGTAGGGGGCTCCGGGCAGTTCCAAGTGTCGCTCGCTCGAAAATGTTAGCGAGCTGAATGGACGATTCGTATCAGGGCATGGGCTTCAGCTACGCCGCACGCCGCCATTGAAGAATTCGCCTTCAGGCGCTGCGAGTAGAGCACAGCGGCTGAAGCCGTCTTCTTTTGCCGAACTCTATCCGGCATGTCTAAAGACATGCCCTGATACGAACTCATTCTGCAACGTTGATTGCTCTCGGCAAACAGCAGGCCGGCACATTTTTGTCCACCCGGCGCCCCCTTTTCAGCTTTGCTCAGGCGAGTCGAAATCTGCCGCTTGACCTCGCGGGGAAAAAACGTCAAGATGTGCCCGCTTTGGGCGTGTTCAATTCCAAGCTTTCACCATTCGGGCCCTGATTCAAGGTGGCACTGGAGCTTATTCGCAGTGGGTAATGCTGGGGATATAGCATCTCAAAATTCTAGCTAAGGGGATATTTCATGGGCGCATTTTGTGTTAAATGCGGGGGCAAACTCGATCCGGGAGCAAAATTCTGCGCACAGTGCGGGCAAACTGTAGCGGCAACGAGCTCGCCAGCTGCATCTGCTCCCGCCAATCCGGCCACGGTGCCGCCCGCCAAGGGTGGCGGCAGCGCGACCAAAATCATCTTTGCCCTGCTGGGTATTTTCGCATTCTTTGTTCTGGCGGCAGCGGGCAGCTGCTTCTATATCGGCTATCGCGTACGGAAGCGCGCCCAGGAGTTCTCGCAGAGTATGAAAACCACTCCCTACACGGGCAGCCGCGACGCCTGCCGGCTGGCCACCAAGGCGGAAGTGGCCGCGGCCTTTCACCTACCTGTGGTCAGCGTGGAAAATAGGGGTGACAACTGCATCTACGATTTCGGCGGCATGAAGCGGCTGGCGGTTGACGTGACCTGGGAAGGCGGCACCCTGGCCATGAAACTGAGTCACGGCGCCCTGAAGAGCATTTCCGGCGGAATGGATACCTTCACCGCCATTCCCGGTGTGGGTGATGAGGCATATGTCGAGCCCATGGGCTCCGGCATAATGATGCGCAAAGGCGACGTGATGGTGAACATTGATATGCGCACAGCCGGTCAGAACACCGACGCGGGCAAGCAGATTGCGGGGATAATCGCCGGCCGCCTGTAGCGCAAACAATTCCGGCGGGCAAGATGCCCGCCGGAGACCTTCTCATGTTTCTATTTCACCGCAAAAGAGAAGACTGAATTAAAGATCAGTCCTTCGCCGTGATTGTTGGCCACATCGGCGCCGGCGAAGCGCTTGCTCTTGCTGCGCGGCCGCAGCACCACTCCATACTGGCCAGCCGCCAGAGGCGAGGCTGGCGATATCTGCACGTGCCCCGAGCCGAGCTTGTTGGCGCGCAGCGGAACTTTTTCTTCCATGTAGGAGGAATACACTTCCCAGTTGGCGGAAGAATCCTGCATGGTGTCCGTCTTGCCCTGGGATGCGCCCACCAGCCGCCAATTGTTGCTGGTTGGCGTGAGCTTCACGATAGCCGGCTCGTACTCTTCCTCGTTGATTCCCGGGATGCCGGTGAAGGTCACGTCAAAGTTGGGCGAATTTCCCAACGCATTGCCGGCGCTCGGACCGGGCAGCGCCCAGACATAAGTGACTGAAGGCTTGCGATGGCCCATGATGCCCGACATGACGCTGGCTCCGGCGGTGACACCGGAGTAGGTGCCATATCCGCCGCCGTGCGACCATGCCTGCCATGCCGCCTCGTTCACCCCCACCTGAAAAGCCTGGTTGACGGCCGAATCCGTGGCCAGAGCTCCCAGCGATGAGGCTTTGCTCTTGGTCTGCGCCAGTTGCGTCTTCTCCAGGGGCAGCGAGACGCTCTTGCCGCCCTGCGCAACCGTTACCGCAAGCTGGCCGCCGTTAGGCAAGGCCGCGCTTGTGGCGGCAGCTGCCGCCGGGGCTGCGCTGCTGGCAGGCGCCGCGCTGCGCTTCTTTGACGAAGCGGAAATCATGGCGTCCATCACCGTCTGCGGCACACCTGCTTTCTGCAGCGCGATCAGGCCGTTGGCGGAAACGTCAAAGTCGGTGTCATTAGCCTGAATGGCATTCGCGACCACCGACGCGGGCAGACCGCTCTTCACCATCTTGACTACATCGGCGTTGGTAAGCGGCTGCTGGCCCTGCTGCGCAAAAACCGCGGCTGTGGCACAGCTCAAGCACAGGATCAGCAATAACAGCGAGATTTTTCTATTAAGCACAGGCCGTCTCCTTGTGACCGTTCTTTGAAACAAGCCCCCCGAGCCCCAAATGTGATGGGGTACATACGATACCGTGGTCCTGAAATTTGTCAACGGTGGCGAAGGCGCCCTACAGACCTGAACGGCGCCGGCGTGAATAGCAGGCTATCGGTGAGCATCCTGCTCCCCGCACGGCGATGGGTCCGATTTTGTGTAATACAATTCTTCTAAGCGCATTTATTCCCCATGCCTTTATACGAATACCAGTGCCGAAAATGCGGCCGGACATTCGAATTGCTGCGCCGCATGCAGGACGCCGATGATGACCTGAAATGTCCCCACTGCGGCTCCCAAAAAACGGAGCGGCAGTTTTCCACCTTCTCTGCCGGGAGATGCGGCAACGGCGGCTCCGGCAAATTCACCTGAGCGCGGTGAACGGTGGCCGGTCGGCCGCACAACAATTGTCTTTCGAAAGACGAAAACGCGGCGAGGCGCCCGCGCCACAAGAATCTAAATGTGTTTGCGGCCGGTCTCTAAAAAGCGACCCGCAGGGGCTGAAGCCCCCATTATGGGCAGTCTTGACGGCACGGCTGAAGCCGTGCCCTTCCGAAAGCCTATTTTGGGCAACCGTTTCTACTTAGTCGCGGCTAACTCGGCGGTTGCCGAATCAATCAGCGCGCTCTCGTTCTCCAGCACCTTGGCCACACGCCCGATCTCGGTGTTAGCTTCCGGCCAGCGCTTCTGCTCAATGGCCTCGCGCACGCCGGGCACGGTTTTCGGCGCATAGCCGGTATACACACCGGGGGCGTAAAGCATGTGCTTGTACCAGGAACGGCGAGGCAGACCGGCATCGTCGGTCAACCGCCGCTCAGTCTCCATCATTTTCTGGTTCAAATCCGCGAGTATCGTCGGCGGCACGCCCTGCGGCGAAGCCCATGTCTTCTGCAGCGCCTCCCGGTAGTGCCTGGCACTGCGGTTGAGCTGGTCCACCGCGTTTTCCAGCGGCGCGAAATTCAAATACGGCGGCACTTCCTCGCGCGGCGGCGCCACTGTCGGCCGGCGCGGGTCGTTAATCGCGTGGAACAGGCCTTCATCCAGCTCGCGGTCGCGCTCGATGGCTTCGCTACGCTTGTCGTCCGCCAGTTTTTTGAGCTGCCCCAGGTAGAGGTGCATGGTGTCAGCAAAATCACTGAAGTCGAAGGGCAGCAGGTCGGCGTCGGCCAGGCGCATTACCGCCGTGCCCACGGTTTGCGCCAGGGCGCGCCCGTACACGAAGGTGGTATCGGAAAAATGCGTGTACCAGTAGAAGTCGTCGTAGATGGAGTGGTACACGCCCGCATCTGGGTCTTCCCCGTCATAAGCGAGGTTCAGGCTCGCGACTCCCAGGTGATCCGCGAAAGTTGTGTAGTCGGTGCCCGAACCCAGCGCTCCCATGCGCAGGTCAGCACGGTCGCGAATCTTCTTGCGCTCTTCCTCAGACTTCGCCTCGGCGATGCTGTGCATCTCATCCCGCTGCCACACCGAGACGCC
>DASSQB010000038.1:0-5093 GCA_035702725.1 Terriglobales bacterium
TCTTCACGGAAAACCTTCTCCTCGCCATCCTCGGCGGCGTCGCCGGCGTGTTGTTTGCTGTCTGGACCCTCGCATTCCTGGTGCAAACCATGCAGGAGAGCATCGGCGTTTTAGGATTGGAAAAGCAGCTCGACGGCCGCATCCTTGCTTTCGCCATCGCTCTTTCTCTCCTCACTGCGCTTTTGTTTGGCCTTTTGCCGGCTCTGCGGGCGTCGCGTGGCGATTTGCAAAGCACGCTCAAGGACCTGGGCGCCAGCCTCTCCCACCGCCTTTCCAGCGTGCGGCTGCGCAAGGCGCTTATCGTTGGCCAAGTGGCTCTCACCGCGGTTCTGCTCATCGCCGCCGGCCTCTTCACCCGCAGCCTGCTCAACCTGCAGAACACCAACCTGGGCGTGCGCCCCGATCACGTCGTCGAGTTCACCATCGCGCCCCAGCTCAACCGATATTCCCCGCAGCGGGCGTTGGCTTTTGTGGAACGTTTGCGCGAGGCCTTTGCCGCCACCCCAGGTGTCAGTTCGGTGAGCGCCGCCACCATTCCCATCCTCGCCAACGATGAGTGGGGCTCCGATGTCACCATCCAGGGCTACACCGCCCGCGAAGGCGAAGACATGCACGTCTGGCGCAACGAGGTCGGACCTAACTACTTCGCGACCCTGGGCACGCCCTTGTTCGCCGGCCGCGAAATTCGCGACTCTGACAATGCCGCCAGTCCCCTGGTGGCCCTCGTCAACGCCACATTCGTCCGCCGTTTCCTGCAGGGCAGGAATCCGCTCGGCGTCCACTTACGCCTTGGCTCTGGCGCCGACAAGCCCCAAGTCGAAATCGTAGGTGTGGTCAAGGACAGCAAGCACTCGGACCCCCGCGACACAATTCATCCATTTGTATATGCGCCTTACGCCCAAGACCCCAAGTTCGGCCGCGCCACTTTCTACGTGCGCACCTCCAGCGCGCCTGCGGCCATGGCCACTACTCTGCGAAAAATCGTGCAGAGCTTCGACTCCAACCTGCCCGTCTATGACGTGAAAACGCTCGACCAGCAGGTGGACGAGACTGTCTTTGCCGACCGCCTGCTGACCTCCTTGTCGCTGTGCCTGGGATTGCTGGCCGCGGTTCTGGCCGCCATCGGCCTGTATGGCGTGATGGCTTACGTGGTGGCGCGGCGCACCCGCGAAATCGGGATTCGCATGGCCCTGGGGGCTACCCGCGAAGACATTGCTGGGCTCATCTTGCGGGAAGTGGCGCACATGGCTGCCATTGGTCTGGCTATCGGCCTCGCCGTGGCCTTGGCTGCCGATCGCCTGGTAGCCTCGTTGCTATATGGCGTTCAGGCGACGGATCCCCTGGTATTCGCTGCTGCCGTACTGCTGCTCGCGCTGGTCGCGCTCCTCGCCGGCGGCCTGCCCGCCCGCCGTGCCGCCAGCGTAGACCCCGTGGTCGCCCTGCGCTACGAATAAGACCTTCCACGCAGAGGCCGCAAAGGGCTCTTGGCTTAGCGGTTTGCGTTTGTGGCGCGGGCGCCCCCGCCCGCGAAACGCCTTCCGAGGAAGGCGTCATGTTGAGGCTCTTCAGGACCGAAGCGTCTCGCGTGCATCGCCGCTTGGCCGTCGCGACCGTCAACCCTCGACCGTCGGCAAATTACACAATTACCCGATTACTCAATTACTCAATTATTCAATCCCTACGTCGCTTCCACCGCCGGCAACTCCTCTTCCGCCAGCTCGCCACGCCCCCTCACCTTGGCGCTGGTCACCAACACCACCGCCGCAACGATAATCACCGTCCCACCCACGATGTACCGGTTCACGCTCTCGTGCAGCACCAGCCAGCCCAGAAACACCGCGATCACGGGGTTCACATACGCGTACGTGGAAACTTTGCTGGTCGGCGCATGCTTGAGCAGGTAAATGTACGCGGTGTATCCCACCCACGACCCAAACACCACAAGGTAGAGAATGGCTTCAATGCCGTGCGCCGTCCACACCACGCGCCGCGGCTCGCCCGTGGCCAGCGCGATCACCAGGTTGACAATGCCCGCCGCCGTTATCTCCCATCCCCCTGCAACAAAGGGATCGCCTCCATGGTCCCAGCGCCTGGAAAGCACGGAACCCACCGACCAGCTCAATGAGCCCAGCACCAGGCTCAGCGAAGCAATCAGCGGCATCAGACCGAGGCTGCCTCCGGCGCGGAATTCCGGCCACACCAGCACCGCCACGCCAGCCACTCCCAGACCAATTCCCGCCAGCCCTCGCGGCGGCACCCGGTCCCCGCGCAGGATCCAGCTATCCACCACCAGCATCCAGATGGGAATTATGGCCACGATCAGCGCCGCCAGTCCGCTGGCCACGTATTGTTCCGCCCAGGCCAGCGTCAAATTGCCGCCGGTCAGCAGGAGCACGCCTACGATCGCGAACCTCACGAGGCTGGCGCTGGAAACCCGCAGCCGCCTCCCGCTCAATGCGCAGTAAGCCAGCATCAGCGGCCCGGCAATCAGAAACCGCGCGGCGCAGGCCAGCGCCGGCGGAATGTGCATCACCGCAATGTCAATGGCCAGGTAGGTCGAGCCCCAGAACACGTACACCAACCCAAACGCCAGCGGGAGGATGAAGCGGTTCTGTCGCTCTGCCTGGTTCATGCGAGTAAGGGCAAAGATACCAGACGACCCGCACGGCACCGAATTTCGGCAACCCGGCTTAATCTTTACCGTCTGTCATCCTGAGCGAGCACGAGCGGAGCTCGCGACGCGAGCGCGAATCGAAGGACCTTGCGTTTCCTGCAAAATAGATTGTCATTCTGAGTTCGGATGCGCCATACAGACCCGCATCCGAACGAAGGACCTGCTTACTACCAAAAAGCAGGTGCTTCGCTGTGCTCAGCATGACAAAACCTGAGGCGGGGCGCGACCGAGCGTACGCGAGGGAGCGCCGCGCGACGCACCCTGCGCTAAGATGGGCCAGCTTATGAACATTCTCGTCATCGGCGGAACCGGCTTCATCGGCCCTCACGTGGTGCGTCAGCTCGCGCTCCATGGCCATCAGGTCGCGGTCCTCCATCGTGGCGGCCGAACCGCAGACCTGCCGCAAAACGTGCAAAGATTTCTCGGCGACCGCAGCACGCTTTTTCAAAATGCCGCTGTCCGCAGCTTCGCTCCGGAAATTGTCATTGACATGATCCTCAGCTCCGCTCCGCAAGCCCAGGCGCTGATGGAGATGTTTCGCGGTGTGGCCAAACGGGTAGTCGCCATCAGCAGCATGGATGTCTACCGCGCCATGGGCCTGGTGCACGGCACTGAATCTGGCCCGCTCCAGCCCCTGCCCTTGACCGAGACTTCCGAGCTGCGCAGCACTCCCCATCCCTACTCGCCGGAAGCGCTGAAGATGATGCGGGAAATCTTCGACTGGGCCGACGACGCCTACGACAAGATTCCCGTGGAGCGCGCGGTCTTATCTGACCCGCAGCTGCCGGGCACGGTCTTACGCCTGCCCGCCGTGCATGGTCCTGGCGATCCCCTGCACCGCTTCTTCCCCTATCTCAAGCGCATGGACGACCGCCGCCCAAAGATTATTTTCTGGGACGACCTCGCCGCTTGGCGCTGGTCACGCGGTTATGTTGAAAATGTCGCCGCCACCATCGCCCTCGCGGCCACTGCTCAAGCGGCCGCCGGCCAGATCTACAACGTCTGCGAAGAGCCCGCGCTCTCCGAACTGGAGTGGGCAAAGAAAATCGCCGCCGTTGCCGGCTGGCATGGTGAATTTGTCCTGCTGCCCCGGGAACGGACCCCTAAGCACTTGCTGCTTCTCCGCCGCGCCGACCAGCACTGGGTCGCCAGCAGCCAGAAGATTCGCGAGCAGCTTGGCTTCCGCGACCCCGTGCCCCTGGACACAGCCGTCCGGCTTACCGTGGAGTGGGAGCGCGCCCATCCCCCGCAAGTTGAATCCCGGCAATTCGACTACGCCGCCGAAGATGCCGCTTTGGCCGCCGAATAGCACCGGCGAGCGCCTTCTGAAAGAAGGCGTCATGCTAAGGGACTTCAGTCCCGAACCATCTCGCGTGCACCTCTACCAGCCGTGAGCACGAAATAGCATCTGGCTCGGCCACCCTCGCCCACGCCACTGTGGAAGCGTGCGGCTTCAGCCGCACGAAAGAAGGCAAAAAATGAGGGCTTCGGCCCGGAGGGTGGTCTCGCATTTAGCTCGAAACTAGGTACTAGGTACCGGGTACTTGGTACTTGTCCTTCCGCCACTGCCGCCCTATTGCCGCCAACGTTATAATAGAAAACGTAATGAACCGCCGCCGCCATCACGGCATGAGCTCGCTTCCGGCGCCTCCCTGCCGGCTGCGGTGGAACCTTGCTTTCCCGCGGGTGGCTTTGCTGCACGTGCCCTCCCGCTCCCGTCCCAGTCTCTTCGGCGGCGACTAAGCCATCCTCCTCACGCACGCCTTGCTCTGGAAAGCCGGAGCGCACGACCACGCACGTTCGCGTGCCCAGCACTTTCTTTGGAGGATGCCATGTCAACCAAAACTGCAGTACCCGTGGCCGGAGGCCGCATCAAGACCGACCTTCCCGGACCCAACGCCCGCCGCATCGTCGCGGACGACAATAAGTGGATTTCCCCGTCCTACACCCGCTCCTACCCCATGGTGGCAAAACGTGGGCACGGCGCAGTGGTCGAGGACGTGGATGGCAACGAGTTCCTCGACTTCTCCGCCGGCATCGCCGTCGTCTCCACCGGCCACTGCCATCCCGAAGTGGTGGCCGCCATCCAGAAACAGGCGGCTGAGCTCATCCACATGTCGGGAACCGATTTCTACTATGAGAACATGATCACCCTGGCTGAGCGCTTGTCTAAGATTGCTCCCATGCGCGGCCCCCACAAGGTGTACTACGGCAACTCCGGCACCGAGGCCATAGAATGCGCCATCAAGCTCTCCCGCTACCACACCCAGCGGCAGAACATCATCGCATTCTTTGGAGCCTTTCATGGCCGCACCATGGGCTCGCTGGCTCTCACCGCTTCCAAGCCGCAGCAGAAGCGCCGCTTCGCCCCGCTCATGCCCGGCGTCACCCACATCCCCTACCCGAACCTCTACCGCCG
>DASSQB010000039.1:0-6503 GCA_035702725.1 Terriglobales bacterium
CGTAATGCCGGCATTCCAATCGTCTATCTGCAAATGGGCTACAAGCCTGATTTGAGCAACGCCGGTGGCCCCAGCTCTCCCAATTCGCGCAAGGAATTGGCCATGCGTTTGATGTGCCAGCGGCCGGAGCTGAAAGGCAAACTGCTCACCGAGGGCACCTGGGATTTCGCCATTGTTGACGAGTTGGCGCCGCGGTCCGGCGACCTGGTTATCGTGAAAACCCGCTACAGCGGCTTTGCCGGCACCACCCTTGACGCTCAGCTGCGAGTGCGCGGCATCCGTTATCTGTTCTTCACCGGCATTGCCACCAACGTCTGCGTGGAATCCACGTTGCGCGACGCCTATTTCCTGGACTACTGGCCCATCCTGCTGGTGGATGGCACCATGCAGGCCGGTGATCCCAGCGCGCAACAGGCCACGGTTTTCAACGTGGAATCTTTCTTCGGTTGGACGATGCGTTCGCAGAACCTGCTCAAACATCTCTCCTGCTCCGAGGTGACCGTCTCGTGTGGACAGTAGACATTGATGTGGGCGGCACGCTGACCGATGGCATCTTCACCCGTGGCGACCAGGTGGTCTGCGTCAAGGTGGATTCCACGCCTCACGACCTCACCGTCTGCCTCTTCGACTGCCTGGCGCAGGGCGCCGCAAAGCTGGGCTTCGCCGAGCCCATGGACCTGCTGGAAAACGTCGAACTCATCCGCTGGTCCACCACCATCACCTCCAACGTGCTGGCCGAGCAGCGCGGTCCGCGAATTGGCCTGCTGGTTTCCCAGGGCCACGAGAAGGACCTGTACGGTAAGCAATCGCCGAGCGTCGTGCTTGGCCGGTTGTTGGCGGAAGGCGACGTTGTCGGTCTCAACGGCTCTCGCGATGAGACGGTCATCATGAACGCCGTGCGCTCGCTGCTGGAGAATGGCGTGCGCCGCATTTGCGTGAGCCTGCACGGGGCCGGCCACGAGCAGCGCGAAGCCGCCATCAAGAAAATTGTTGACCGCCAGTATCCGGACCACTTCCTGGGCTCGGTGCCCGTTCTGGCGGGCAGCGACATGGCCAAGGGCTCCGACGACAGCACTCGCACCTGCTACGCGCTGATCAACGCCTATACCCACGGCGCGCTCGCCGCCACGCTCTTCAAGGCCGAAGACGAGCTGCGCGAAACCTACCGCTATCCCGGCGCCTTCCTGGTCAGCCATGTGAATGGTGGTGTGGCGGGCATTTATAAGACGAAGGCCATTGACACCATCGAATCCGGCCCCATCCTGGGTCTGCAGGGCAGTGCCTACATGGCCCGCCACTACGCCCTGAGCGATGTGATTGCGCTCGACGTGGGCGGCACCACAGCCAAAGTGGGGGTGCTGCGAAAGTCGGAGGCCATCACGCGCAAGCCCTCCGACTTTTTTGGAATTACCGTGAACGTGGCGCTGCCCTATTTGCGTTCCATCGCCTTAGGCGGCGGCAGCGTGGTGAAGCCCGCCGGGCACGCACAGGTCCAGCTTGGCCCGGAGAGCATGGGCTCGTTTCCAGGCCCTGCCTGCTATGCGCTGGGAGGCGACCAGGCGACGCTCACCGATGCCTTCGTAACCGCAGGCCTGATCAATCCCGAGTATTTTCTGGGCGGCGCCAAGCCGCTGGACGCGCAACTGGCCCGCAAGACGATTGAAGAGCTCATCGCTCATCCACTGCAGCTTTCCACCGAACAGGCATGCCAGGCGATCATTGACCGAGCTTTCATCATGGTTGCTGATCTCGTCAACGAGGCGCAGGCCGACCTGCGGGAGAAGCTTTCGCGCCACGCGCTGTTCGCCTACGGCGGCAACGGCGGCCTGTTTGCCTGTGGCGTGGCCGAAAAACTTGGGCTTGAAACCGTTTACCTCTTCGCCCTTGGTCCGGTGTTCAGCGCTTTCGGTTCTTCTGTCTCCGATATTTCCCACCTTTATGAGCGCGGGGTGGCAGGCATTCAGGTGTCTCCCGACGGTATCGAAGAGGTGCGCGACATAGTCCGCGAGATGAAAACGGAAAGCGTGCAGGATCTGCTGGGGGAGGGAATCTCACCGGATGAGGTCGCCTACACGGTGGAACTGGAGCTTTCGCAGAACGGCACCTCGGTCTCGGCCTCCTGTGCGGAGTTAACGCTGCGCGCCCCAGGAGAACTTCAGGCCGCGGTCGAGACGGCGCTGGCCGCAGCAGGAACTTTCCAGGGGCGTGATTTCCAATTCAAACTCGTTCGACTGCGCGCCCGGAAGGCCATGCCCAAGTCTCATCTCGGACAGCGCTCGCTAGTCCAAGCGGATTCCGCACACGCTCGTATCGGGTCACGACCTGTTGCCTGGGGCAGCCGCGGCGCGGAAGCGCAGATCTTCCGCTGGGAATCGCTGCAGCCGGGTAATCAGGTCGCCGGTCCTGCCGTCCTGGAAGGCGCCAACACCACGTACCTTGTTCCTGAGAATTGGGCGGCAACCATAGACCCGCTGGGGAATGCTGTCGTAAAGCGCACCAAAAAAGATTAATAAACGTTATGCCCTCGGAAACACAGAATCGCCTGCGGATTACCGAGTACCTGGACCTCGACCTCGACCGCGAGCAGTGGCTGTGCAACCGCTGTGGCCACGCCATAGGCTCCGCCCGCGAGAATTACAAGAAAGGCTGCCTGCTTCATGACCGCGACCCGCGCGAGGTCCATCCCCCGCTCCTGTCTGGTGGCTTCAACTTCGCCCCCGACCCCGCCTGGGTGCGCATTATCGAGTATTACTGTCCCGGCTGCGGAACGCAGATGGAAACCGAGTATCTGCCGCCCGGGCATCCCATCATTCATGACATTGAAATTGACCTGGACAAGCTGAAAGAGCGCCTGCGCAAGGGGGAATTCGTCATCCGCGATCAGCGCATCGAGGTCGCGGAATGAACTCCATTGACATTGATGTGGGCGGCACCTTCACCGACCTGGTGCTCCACTTCGGCGAAAAGGTCCTGGTCAAAAAGGTTCCCACCACGCCTTACGACCTCTCCGTGTGCTTCTCTAAGGTGATCGAAGAAGGCGCCGGCGCCCTGGGCATGAAAATGGACGACCTCCTGCCCGTGGTTGACATGATCCGCTACTCGACCACGATCGCCATGAACCGGCTGATCGAGAAGAAAGGCCCCCACCTCGGCCTGATTACCACCGAGGGCCACGAAGACGTGGTGCTGATGGGCCGCGGCGCGCAGTGGATTGACGGCACGCGCGTGGCGGAGCGCAGGAACCTTGCCGTGCAGAACAAGCCGGAGCCGCTCATTCCCCGGCACATGATTGTGGGCGTCAAAGAGCGCGTTGACTCCCGAGGGCGTGTGATTCGCCCATTGAACGAAAATGACGTGCGCGAGAAGGTGCGGGCCCTGGTCGCCCGTGGCGCGCGCGGCTTTGTGGTGTCGCTGCTCTGGGGCTTCCTGAATCCGGTTCACGAGCAGCGCGTGAAGGAAATCATCCGCGACGAATACAAGGAATTCCACATCGGCTACCTGCCCGTGGTGCTGGCCGGCCAGGTGGTGGGCAAGTTGGGCGAGTACGAACGCAGTATGGCCGCCATCCTCGACGCCTACCTGCACCGCTCCATGCAGATCGAGCTCTCCGCCATGTGGGACAAGCTGCGCGAGCGCGGCTACCGCAAGCCCCTGCTCATGATCCAGAGCTCGGGCGGCATCACCGAAGTGTTTCGCACTACCGCCAGCCGCACCTTCAACAGCGGGCCCGTCTCCGGGCTGATGGGTGCGCACCACGTGGCGCGCTCGCTGGGCTATCAGAACGTCGTTATGACCGACATGGGCGGCACCAGCTTCGACGTCGGCCTGGTGGTGAAGGATAGCGTGCGCAGCTACGACTTCCGTCCCATCATAGACCGCTGGATGGTGGGCATCACCATGATCAAAACTCTGTCGGTGGGCGCCGGCGGTGGCTCCATTGCCTCAATCAACCGCCTGCTGCGCAACCAGTTGCGGGTTGGGCCGCGCAGCGCCGGCTCGTTGCCTGGGCCGGCGTGCTTCAACCTGGGCGGCACCGAGCCCACCGTAACCGATGCCGATGTGGTCCTCGGCTACATCAATCCCGAGTTCTACTTCGGCGGCCGCATGAAACTGGTGAAGAACCGCGCCGTTCAGGCCATTCGCGAGAAAATTGCCAAGCCGCTGGGAATCTCCGTTGAGGAGGGCGCGCAGGTTATCCGCAAGATCGTGAACGGCAACATGGCCTCTGCCATTATGAAGGAAGTTCACCTGCGCGGTTACAGCCCGGAGGAGTTCATCCTCTTTGTTGCCGGCGGCGCCGGGCCCACCCATGTGGAGGGCTTCAAAGGCGACATCCCCAAGGCCGTGACCTTTCCCTTTTCCCCGGTTTTTTGCGCTTTTGGCTCCTCCACCATGGACATCATGCACGTGTACGAGGTGTCCAAAAAGCTCACCCTTATGGAGCCCGGCTCGCAACGCCTGGCCAACGAGTACGACATCTTCAACCGCACTGTCGAGAGCCTGATCGCGCAGGCCAAGCGCGACCTGACCGGCGATGGCCTGGACCCGCGCAAGGCAACCTTTGTTCTCGAACTCGACATGCTCTATGGCGGCCAGTTTCACGTGAAGCGGGCGCTTTCACCGCGGCTGGCGCTGCATAACTCGGGAGACGTCCAGGCAATCTGCGACGCTTTCGAAAAGGAATTCAGCGAAGCCTTCAGCCCCTTCGTAGTCAATCCTCAGGGCGGCGTTTTCATCGAGAGCTTCATTCTGAAAGCTATTGTTCCCACCGAAAAAGTTCATTTGCCTGAAATGCCGCTCGAAGGCCACGATCCCAAGACGGCACGCAAGGGCGAACGTCCGGTCTTCTGGGCCGACGCTCAGGACTTTCAGCCCACCCCCATCTTTACCTACGAGGCGCTGCGCCCGGGAAACGTGGTGGAAGGGCCGGCCATTCTTGAGGGCGAATACACCACCATTGTTGTGCCTGCGTCCATGAATTTCACGATTGACCAGCACGGGCTCGGCATCATGGAAGAGCCCGCAGGCTCCAAGGAGAAACATGCCTATTCCGACCACCGCCGAGAAGCTCGCATGGCTCAAGCCGGAGCCCGCAACCCCGCGTGAGACGGAGTGCGCCGCCCGCATCGCGCAGGGGGACTACGAGATCGGCGTCCAGGTGACCAACGACATCCTGGACGAAGCCATGGAAGTCTTCGTGCGCTCCTCGCGCAGCTACTTCGGCGTCTCCGGCGACTCCATGGTGGCTATCTTCACCGCCAACGGCGACCTGGTGAATGCCTCCTGCGGCACTTACCTGCACGCCATCATTCAGCCCATTGTCATCAAGTTCATCCGCAAGTACTACGCCGAAAACCCCGGCATCCGCGAAGGCGACATCTGGTACACCAACGACGCACTCTATGGCGGCATTCACAACCCCGACCAGGTCGCGCTCATGCCCATCTTCTACAAGGGCGAATTGATCGCCTGGGCTTCGGCCGCCCTGCACACCACCGAAACCGGCGCCATCGAGCCCGGCGGCATGCCGGTAAGCGCGCGCTCCCGCTTTGAGGAAGGCATGAACCTGCCGCCCATGAAGATTGGCGAGAATTTCGAGCTGCGCAACGATTTCCTGGAGTTCTACAACGTCTACGGCCTGCGCGCGCCCGCCATGTTCATTTCCGACCTGAAGGCGCGCTGCACCACCGCCGACCGGGTGCGCATCCGCATGCTGGAGCTGGCGGAGAAGCGCGGCGCCGATTTCGTGGTCGGTCTGCTGCACAAAATGTCGGCCACCGCCGAAGCCGGCGCCCGCAGAAAAATCAAAACTCTACCCGATGGCAAATTCCGCGCTGTCGTCTTCAACGACGCCATTGGCTGGACGCCCGCCCTGGTGCGTTCCTGCTTCCTGACCATTACCAAGGAGGACGGGCGCATCGTTTTCGATTTCAACGGCACTTCGCCGGAGAATCCTTCTTCTTACAACGTCCACCCGCAGGCGGTCGTGGGTCACATCGCCAATTTCATGTACGAGTATTTTTTCCATGACCTGCCCATCTGCAGCTCGACTTTCGCGCCCGTGGATTTCGTTTTCCCTGACAATATCATCCTGAATCCCGACAAAACCGCGGCCACCAGCTGCTGCGTTTTTATCGGCATGCAAGCGCGCTGCGCCACCCACAGCAGTTTTGCCAAGATGACCTTCTGCAGCTCCGACCTGTGGCGGCAGGTGGCGGCGCCTCCGGGCAGCCAACACACCTCGCAGATTTGTGCTGGCCTTTCCCAATGGAAGCTGGCCTTCGCCGACGTGCTCTCTTTCGCTCTCAACAGCCAGGGCCAGGGCGGACGCGCCGCCATGGACGGCATGGACGCCTACGGCTTCGCCTGGTGCGCCTTTGGCCGCGCTCCTGATACCGAGCAGGTGGAGAGCGAGTTACCGCTTACTGTTACGCTATCGCAACACTGGAAGGATTCCTGCGGTCATGGCCTGCATCGCGGCGGCTCCGGCGCCACCCAGCAAT
>DASSQB010000040.1:0-3522 GCA_035702725.1 Terriglobales bacterium
AATTCCCGGGTGGTGAATGACCTGCGCTTTGGATTTACCCGCTACACCCTGAGCATTGCCCCGGTTGACCAGAACAAGCCGCCTAGCAGTTACGGCTTGAATACCGGCGTCACCAATCCGGTCCTGGGCGGCATGCCGGGCGTCCGCGTCACTGGTTTCACCGAACTGGGCGGTTTCCCCAGTTTCCCCAAGTATGTTGGCCCCGACAACACCATTTCCCTGCAGGACAACATCTCCTATCTGCGCGGCAAACACGCCCTGAAGTTTGGCGGCGAATTGCGCGATCTGCGAGTGCACCAGGGCACGTGGCGCAAAGGCAGAGGCGAATTCCGCTTTGGCTCGCTGGAAGATTTTCTAGCCGGCACTCCCAGCCGGGCCACGCTTCTGGCCGGGGTTCCCACGCGCGACTTGTCGCAATGGGAATACTCCGGCTTTTTCCAGGATGACTGGCGGATTACACCCAAGGTCACGGTCAACCTGGGATTGCGCTACGAATATGACGCTCCGCCGACGGAGGCACATAACCTGCTGGGCAACTGGGAACCCACGGTCGGCCTGGAGCAACTGGGCAAGAACATCAGCTCAATCTACAAGCCTGACCACAGGAACTTCTCTCCGCGGGTAGGCTTCGCCTGGGACGTGACGGGCAACGGCACCACGGTGGTCCGGGCCGGCGGCAGTTTGCTTTACGACGTCCTGACCATGAACACCTTCCTCTCCCAGCAGAACCTGCAAAACGCGATTACGCTGGGGTTGAGCGTGCTTCCGACGGGAGCACCGCAAGTAGTCAACGGGGTAGCAACGCCAGGGCCAGGCAACATTCTGGCCAGCGCTGTGAACATTCCGGGATCGTCGCTCAACTGGAACGGATCTTCCGTGGGCGGGGCCACGATTTTTCCCAGCAACGTGACCAGCTTCCTGCAATGCGGGGACGGGGTGGGCAACGATCCGGGGCCCTGCGACATCATGGCCATGGATCGCAACTACCGCAACCCCTACGTCACCAACTGGACGCTGGGCATTCAGCACGCGTTCACAACAAACCTCTCCCTGGATGCCTCCTACGTCGGCAACCACGGTTCCAAGCTGACGGGCATTTATGACATCAACCAGATCAACCCGCAATCGCCGGCGGAACTGGCCTGCGGGCACTGCGAAGCCAACTCTGACCGTCCGTACGCGGCCCGGTTCCCCTACCTGGAGTTCATCAACTTTATGAGCAATCCCTACAGGTCGAACTACCACGGCCTGCAAACCACCTTGAACGCTCGCAACATGCATGGCTTGACGTTCATCGCCGGCTACACCTACTCCCATTCCCTGGACAACATGTCCTACAACTGGAACCAATATCTGCCTCTGAACAGCCTGAATCCCAAGGGCGATTACGCCAACAGCGACTTCGACATGCGGCACCGCTTTACCTTGTCGGTCACTTACGCTCTGCCGGGGAAGAAATCGCCGCTGCAACTGCTCGAGGGCTGGCAGGTCAATTCCATCGTCACCCTGCAAAGCTCGATGCCGTGGCAGACCTTTGATTCCTCTAATGACCTCAGCGCCACCGGCGAGTTCGCCGACCGCTGGAACTTCTTCGGCAATCCGGCGGACTTCAAGTCCGGCGGCGCCAATCCTATCCCATGCTTTGGGTTTGGCGGTTCCGCTGGCTGCTCACCGAACATTCCGGGGCCTTGCATGCAGGCCGCCAGCGCCATGGGCCCGGGAGCGGTCGCTTCACTTAACAATCTCGGGTGCTACATGGCGGGCAATTCGGTCATGATTCCGCCGGCCGTGGGGACGTATGGCAACCTGGGCCGCAATGTGTTCCGCGACACCGGCTACCGCAACCTGGACCTCTCGATCGCGAAGAATTTCCACTTCAAGGAACGAGTTACGGCGCAGTTCCGGGCGGAATTCTTCAACATCCTCAACCATCCTAACTTTGCCAACCCGTGGGACGGAACCAGTGGTTATGGTCCGGCAGCGCTCACTTCCGATCCTTCGGGCCCAGGCGCCTTCGGCTGCGGCTGCGCGACACCGGACACGGCAGCGGTCAACCCGGTGCTGGGATCGGGTGGCGCGCGCGCCATCCAGCTCGGCCTGAAAATGATCTTTTAGCTGGGGAACAGATCGTAAGCGCAAACGAGGGCCGACGCTGGTTCGGCCCTCATTTTTATAGTGGTCTGGGCGGCCTGGCTGTCGCCATCAGACTTGTTGGCAGGTGGGAAAGTGGGCTCGAGAACTCTGGAGTGAGGGGATGTCGTGGCTAAAGGAATACAGGCTCCGCGGCGTTACGAGCGAGTGGTGCAGCAGATCGAGCAATGGATCCTGAACGGCAGCATGAAGCCGGGGGATCAACTGCCGGGCGAGCACGAACTGGCGCAGCAATTTGGCGTGAGCCGCACCGCGGTGCGGGAGGCGGCCAAGACGCTGCGCGAAAAGGGGTTGATCGAGCCTTGTTCCGGCCGTGGAACATTTGTCACTCATGGCATGTCGCAGGTCATGCGCCAATCTTTGGACCTGATGGCCAAGATGGGGCAACTGGATGCAAGCGCGCACCTGGGTGAGGTGCGCAATATTCTGGAACCTCACATTGCGGCGCTCGCGGCCACACGCGTGGAGGAACAGCATCTGCGGACCATGCGGGAAGCCTTCCAGGCCATGGATGAAAACCTGGATGACCCCGACGGCTACATCGAGGCCGACCTGGAGTTTCACCTGGCGCTGGCGCAAGCGGCCGGCAACCCTCTGATTCTGTCGCTGCTCGATTCCATTGTTGTCTTACTGCGGGAGGAGCGCATACGGCTGTTCCAGATAAAAGGAGCTCCTGAGCGCAGCCAGCGCCACCACAAACGGATCCTGGAAGCGGTAGAGCAAGGCAACGCAGAGGCGGCGCGCGAGGCCATGCGCGCGCATCTGCAGGAAGTCCGCAAATTCTCCTCGCAATAGAGAGCCTGGAAGGAAATCCTATGCGCAATCGTAGCGGGAGTGTGCCGAGAGGCGGGCGCAGCCGCGCCTTAAGAGCGACAATCGTGATACTGCTGGCAGTGGCCGCCTCAGGCGCCTCAACGACACGGGCAGCGGCGCCTCCATCGCAGGCCGATGAGCAGGCCGTGCGGCAGGCTGACCAGGCGTTTGTAAACGGCATGAACAGGTGGGACAAGGCCGCCTTAAGCGGGCTGATGGCGCAGGGTTTCAGCTGGACGGATGCCAGCGGGCGCACTCTCGACCAGCAACAGTTCCTGCGGGGATCAGCGCAAAGCGCTACGACTGGACCTGAAACCAAGCTGCACGATTATTCCACGCTGATGTTCGTAACCGGGTCAGAGAAAACTCCGGGCGCGCATGTGCGCTTCGTTCGGGTGTGGGTAAACGAGGCGGGCAAGTGGCGCATCCTGCTGGGCCAGCAAACCAACATCGAGGGCGGCTCCAAGAAAGAGCAGGCTACGGTGCCGGCGGGAACGCCATGCGGGAACCCGTGCAAGACCGTTCCCTACCATGGCTCTCCCGAACAGCAGCAAGTGG
>DASSQB010000041.1:0-3558 GCA_035702725.1 Terriglobales bacterium
GGCTTCCATCACCACCATGAAGTCGCCCTGGCGTTCCACGTCAAACAGCACCTTGGCGGCCCCTTTGCGCTGCGTGCACAACGCGAACAGCTCATCCACAGTGACCTCAGTGGCTGATTCCAGGGGAATGCGAATGCGCAGGTGATTAGCCAGCTTGGGGCGGGCGTCTTCCAGGGGAATGATGTCGCTCACCGTCAGCTTGGGACTGGCACCCTCCTCCACCCGCACGCCGCTGCGCACCAGCACCGGCACTTCCAGCTTCAGGCGCTCTCCCAGGCGCTTATACGCGTCGGGAAACACCAGCATATCGAGCGAGCCGGTCATGTCTTCCAGCGTGGCCTGGGCGTAGAGGTCGCCGCGCTTGGACTTGAGCACCCGCACATTGGCGATGATGCCGCCGATGCAGAGCTCCTCGTCCTTGCCGGTGGAGTATTTCATCTGCCCGATCTCTTCCGCCGCGCGCGCATTCAGGTCGCGCAGCTTGTCGCGGTACTTCTCCAGCGGGTGGCCGGTGATGAAAAAGCCGAGAATTTCCTTCTCCGCGGCCAGGCGCTGATGCTCATCCCAATCCGGCACCTCGGGCAGATGGTCGTTGTGGGCATGCTCATGTTCCTGCTGGAAGACGCCAAACAGGCCGTGCTGCCCCGATTCGGCGTCGCGTTGCGCCTTGGCCGCCCGCTCCATCGCTTTGTCCAGCACCTCCATGAGCTGCGCCCGCCGTCCCAGCGAATCCATGGCGCCGCTCTTGATGAGCGATTCCAGCACGCGCTTATTCAGCAGCCGCAGGTCCACCTTCTCGCAGAACTGGTAAATGCTCTGGAAGCGGCCCACTTCTTTGCGCGCCGTCACGATGGATTCGATGGCGTTGTGCCCCACGTTCTTCACCGCCGCCAAGCCAAAACGGATGGCAGCCCCATGGGGAGTGAAGTTGGCATCGCTGACGTTGATGTCAGGCGCTTCGACCGCGATTCCCATCTCCCGGCATTCGTTGATGTACTTCACCACCTCGTCGGTGTTGCCGGTTACCGAGGTCAGCAGCGCGGCCATGAATTCCACCGGGTAATGGGTCTTGAGATAAGCGGTGTGGTAGGCCAGCAGCGCGTAGGCGGCGGAGTGCGACTTGTTAAAGCCGTAGCCGGCAAACTGCTCCATCAGATCGAAAATCTTCTCGATCTTCCTGGGCGGAAAACCCCGCTGGGTGGCGCCTTCCACGAAGCGCTCGCGCTGCTTGGCCATTTCCTCGGGCTTCTTCTTTCCCATGGCCCGGCGCAGCAGGTCGGCTTCGCCCAGGGAGTAGCCGGCCAGTCGGTTGGCGATCTGCATCACCTGTTCCTGGTAAACGATGACGCCCAGCGTCTCCTTCAGGTTTTCTTCCAGCTCCGGCAGCTCGTATTCGATTTTCTTGCGGCCGTGCTTGCGGTCAATAAAGTCGTCAATCATGCCGCCCTGGATAGGGCCCGGGCGGTAAAGCGCGTTCAGGGCGGTGAGGTCCTGGATGGAGTTGGGCTGGTAGCGGCGCAGCACGTCGCGCATACCGTGCGATTCAAACTGGAACACGCCTGAGGTCAGCCCCTTGTGGAACACTTTTTCGTAGGTTTCGTTGTCCTCGAGAGGAATGTCATCGAGCGTCATCTGCTGGCCGCGGGTTTGCGCGATCAGCTTGAGTGCGTCATCGAGAATGGTGAGCGTGGTCAGCCCGAGAAAGTCCATCTTCAACAGGCCCAGCTTCTCGATGGCGGTCATGTCAAAGGCGGTTACAATTTCGTCGTTCTTGGTCTTGTGCAGCGGCACCAGCTCGATCAGCGGCCGCGGGGAAATCACCACGCCGGCTGCGTGCACGCCCGAGTTGCGCACCAGGCCTTCCAGCTTCTTGGCCGTGTCAATCAGTTGCTTGACCTGGCCCTCGTTGTCATAGGCAGTTTTGAGGGGTGGAGAGTCGTCCAGCGCCCGATCAATCGTTATGTTCAGCGTGGTGGGCACCATCTTGGCGATTCGGTCCACCTCGGCGTAGGGAATCTCCATGGCCCGGCCTACGTCCTTGATGGCCGCCTTGGCTGCCATGGTGCCGAAGGTGATGATCTGGGCCACGTTCTCGCGCCCGTACTTCTGGGTGACGTAGTTGATGACTTCGCCCCGCCGGTTCATGCAAAAATCAATGTCAATGTCGGGCATGGAGACGCGTTCCGGATTCAGGAAGCGCTCGAAGAGCAGGTCGTGCTGCAGCGGGTCAATGTCGGTGATGCCCATGGCGTAGGAGACCAGCGAGCCCGCCGCCGAGCCGCGCCCCGGCCCCACGGGGATGCTGTTTTCCTTGGCGTAGCGGATAAAATCCCAGACAATCAGGAAATACCCGGCAAACTTCATCTGCTGGATGATGCCGATTTCGCGCGAGAGCCGCTGCTCATATTCGCAGAGCGGGTGCTTCAACCGGCCCTGGGCTTCCAGCGTACGCAGAACCTCAGCGCGGCGGGCGAAGCCCTGGCGCGCCACCTTCTCAAAGTAGGTGTCGAGGGTCTCGCCTTGCGGTACGTCAAAGTGCGGGAAGGGGTGGCTGATTTTTTCCAGCCGCAAGTTGCAGCGCTCGGCGATGGCCACGGTTTGCGAGAGCACGTCGGGCGCGTCTTTGAACACCCGGTACATCTCGTCATAGTTCTTCACGTAGAACTGGGTGCCCTGGAACTTCATCCGGTTGGTGTCCTGGATGGACTTGCCGGTCTGGATGCACACCATCACGTCCTGCGCCTGCGCGTCCTCCTCGCAGAGGTAGTGGCTGTCGTTGGTGGCTACCAGCGGCGTGCCCAGTTCCTGCCCCAGGCGAAACAGGTCCTTGTGGATGCGGCGCTCCATCTCCAGGCCCTGGTCCTGGATTTCGATGAAGAAGTTCTGCGGGCCGAAAATGTCGCGGAAGAAGCCGGCAGCCTTCTTTGCCTCGGCGTACTTCCCTTCCGTCAGCCGCTCGCAAACTTCGCCCTTCAGGCAGCCGGACAGGCCGATCAGCCCCTGCGTGTGTTCCGCCAGGAACTTCTTGCTGATGCGCGGCTTGTAGTAGAAACCATGAAGCGAAGCTTCCGAAGTGATCTTGGCCAGGTTGCGGTAGCCTTCCTCGTTTTGCGCCAGCACCAGCAGGTGGTTGTAGGTATCGCCCTCGGGAGGCGTGCGCTCGGTGTGGTGGTCGTCTTTCTTGCAGACGTAGAGCTCGCAGCCGATGATCGGCTTTACCCCGTGCTTGGTGGCGGCATTAAAAAACTCCACCGCGCCGAAGATGTTGCCGTGGTCGGTCATGGCCACTGCCGGCATGCCCAGCGAGTGCACTCGGTCGACGAGCCTGTCTACATTGCAGGCGCCGTCCAGCAGCGAATAATCGGTGTGCAGGTGAAGATGGATGAACTGTTCGGCCATGCCCTCTGGGAAGCTGCGAATGGGATTCGTTACTTCTATTCTACCCAGCCAGGCGGCCTGCCTGCGACCCCCAAATATCCACAGCATGTGCGATTTTGTGGCGCGGGCGCCCTCGCCCGCGGCATTTGATTTTAGACATTCAAGCCTCAATTGGCCCGA
>DASSQB010000042.1:0-3018 GCA_035702725.1 Terriglobales bacterium
ATGCGGCCGAGCGTCAGCTTCAAGATTCACTCCCCACCGTGGATGCCGGCTTCGCTTCTTCGCAGTAGCCCAGTTGGACCAGCGCCGCACGCGCCACTTCCACGTCGTCGAAAGGCGCCGAGCCGGAGCGCGTGACCTGCACCTTCTCGTGTCCCTTGCCCGCCAGTAGCACGATGTCGCCGGCGCGTGCCTCGCTCAGCGCCAGCAGAATAGCCTTGCGGCGATCGGGCTCGGTGACATATCGCGTCTCCGTGCGTTGCAACCCGGTCATCGCATCATTAATGATGGCGAGCGGATCCTCACTGCGCGGATTGTCGGAGGTGAGCACCGCGAAATCGCTGCCTTCGCCGGCGGCCTCGCCCATCAGCGGGCGCTTAGCGCGGTCGCGATCGCCGCCGCAGCCGAACAGGGTAATGACGCGCGCCTTGCGCGGCCCGCGGGCAACGAATTCCCGCGCCAGCGTGGTCAGGTTACGCAGCGCGTCATCGGTGTGCGCGTAATCCACCACCACGGTGAACGGCTGTCCGCAATCCACCAGCTCAAATCGTCCCGGCACGCGTGCCAGTTCACCCACGCCGCGGGCGATGGCATCGCCACTGCAGCCACGCCCCCAAGCAGCAGCCGCCGCGGCCAGCACGTTGTACACGTTCACCTTGCCAATCAGCGGCGTAAATATGGGCAACTCACCCAGGGGCGTGAGCATGCGAAAGCGAGAGCCCCGCGGAGTGAGCTCCAAATCGCGGGCACAGAACTCACCCTGCGCCAGCCCATATCCCACCACCTGCGACTGCATCTTTCTGCTCAGCGGAATCAGGCGGGCGCTGTATTCGTCCTCCAGATTCAACACGGCCACTCGCGGCGGGTACGTGCCAATGCCCTCAAACAGTCTGCGCTTGGCGGCAAAGTACTCTTCGAAGGTGTGGTGGTAGTCCAGGTGATCGCGGGTGAGATTGGTGAATACGGCCACATCAAAGGGAATCCCAAAGGTGCGCTCCTGGGCCAGCGCGTGGGATGAGACTTCCATTACCACCTCGGTTGCGCCCGCCTGCCGGGCCTCGGCAAACATGCGGTTCAATTCCAGCGATTCCGGCGTCGTGTGCGGTGCGGGCAAGGTCTTGCCCGCTACGTGGTATTCGATGGTGCCCACCAGCCCCGTGCTTCGTCCCGCCGCCTTCAGAATGGATTCGATCAGAAACCCAGTCGTGCTCTTGCCGTTGGTGCCGGTGATACCGGTGATTGCCAGTCTCTCCGCTGGCCGACGATAAAAATTGGCGCTCAGCCGAGCCAGTGCGCGCCGCCCATGTGCCACGCGAGCCCAGGCGGCAATGCCTGCCGGCGGAGCAAAGTCATGTGCGTCACTGAGCACGGCGACGGCGCCGGCGCTGATAGCCGCCGCGATAAAGCGGTTGCCATCGCTGCTCTCACCGTGCATGGCCACGAACAGGCCCCCTGGCTGCACGCGGCGGGAATCGTATTCCACACTGTTAACCGCGGCGTCGCCGGCCTGGGCCAGGACTTCCACCCCGTCCAGAAGTTGTTGGAAGGTCATCCCTTTGGCACATTATAAGGCGTGCAGGGACGGGGTCTTACCTCGCGGATGGGCGCAGCCCAGTCCCCACATCGAATGCCCTACTCTCCTGGCCGCAGCAGTTTCTGCTGGCCACTGCCGGTCAGCTTGAGCTGCGAACCCGAAGGATCGGCCCGCAGCACCGTCGAACCCGAACCCAACCCGCTGAACAGCAGCAGTTCCACTCCGTGCATGTCGCCCTGGATGTGCGCAATTTCGTGGGCCCGCTCATCCGACATGTAGAGCAGGTCGCTCATCAGTGTGGTGCGCATGCGGCCACTGTCGTCGTAAAAACTGATGCCGTGCGGCCCCAGGGAAGAGCGCAGGCGGCCCTCCTGGTCGAGAAGGTTGATGGCAGGACTTCCGTCACGTGTGAGCTCAATGCGCAGCCGCTCCCTCCCCTGCGCATCGCGCAGAGTGAACTGTGAAGCTTCTACCGACTGCGGCGCAGGCCGCGCCTGCGCCATGCACAACACCGCTACAACCGCTACCAGTCCAACTGCGGCGCCGCGCTTGAACCAGCGGTTCTCGGCTTCCAGTTTCGTCAAGCGTTCTTCCAGCGTCATCGCACACTCCTCGGGGAAGGTGGTGAAGGAATGAGCATACTCTGAATGACCGTGTGGAGGCGGGGCTTCGTGCCTCCTGGACGAAGCGAAGTCCCGCCTGCACCCCTGTCCCTACTGTTCGAACCTGACTTCCACGCGGGACCCTGCGGCTACATGGGCGCCCGCCGGCGGCGACTGCTCGCGCGCCACCCCGTCGCCAATGGCGTCCAACTCGATTCCACTGTTCTGCGCGGTTTCAATAGCCGCGCGCAGCGGCTTGCCCACAAACGAAGGCACCACGATTCCGCCCTGCTCCACGTCCAAAACCACCGTGCCTGACGGCGGCATCGGCGCCGGCGGCGGTTCTGCCGGTTTGCTCGCTGCCTGGGTGGGAAGTGCGGCAACACGTTCTGCCGTGACGGCAACGACCGGCTCGACCGAGGTTTCGCTCTGCTTGGTGGCCGGCGCAGCCGGCGGCGGGGCCTGGGCTATTGCCATCTGGTCATCCGCAGGAATATCCAGTGGCGTGCCCAGTCGGTCGGGCGTGCCTTCGGCCACCTCCTTCTCCGTCGCCGACTTGCTGGCCAGTAATAGTTGCCGCTCCTTGGGTATGTCCACATCGTGAGGCACGTGCAGGTATTCCAGCACCTGCTGCGCGATCTTCTGGAACAGCGGCGCTCCCACCATGCCGCCTTCATGTCCGTGGGTTAGCGGCGAATCCAGGATCACCAGCACCACCACCGCCGGATTGTTCACCGGAGCGAACCCTGCAAACGACGTCACGTACTTGGTGTGCGAGTAGGTATGTGTAACCGGATCCACCTTCTGCGCCGTGCCGGTCTTGCCCGCAGTGGTATAGCCTTCCAGCAACGCCTTGCGGCCGGTACCGCGCAGCACCACGCCTTC
>DASSQB010000043.1:0-6151 GCA_035702725.1 Terriglobales bacterium
AAGCGCAGCGAGGATGACGGTCTTCTTCTGCATGGTTAAGCCTTTTCCGATGTAGGTTAGGAACTAGCGAATCGTAGCACAGGGCTGATGTTGTGAGGGCGCCCTGCGCGCGCTTTGTAGCCGTGACTAAAGTCATGGGCACGGCTCGTCCCAACGTTTAGCCTAGGTTTTGGGAGGGATCAGCATGAACGTTGATTTGAACAGGACGGTGCGCGATCTGGCAGTGGAGAATCCGTCAGCCACTCGCGTATTTGAGAAGTTTGGCATTGACTACTGCTGCGGCGGAGGCAAATCGCTGCGCGAGGCTTGCGCTGCGGCCAATGTCGTGCCCGACAATTTGGTGGAGTCGCTCAAGACGGCAGACCAGGGCAGAAACACGAACGGCAACAGAGATTGGAAGTCGGAGCTTCTCTCAGACCTGATTGACCATATTGTTGAGAAGCATCACGCCTATACGCGCGAGGAATTGCAGCGGCTGGAGCCCCTGCTGTCCAAGGTTTGCTCCGTCCACGGGCAGCGCCATCCGGAACTGATGCGCATTCGGCAGTTATTCGGCGGACTTTCGCAGGAACTCACCATGCACATGATGAAGGAAGAGCAGGTGCTGTTCCCTTACATCAGTCGTATGGAAGAGGCAGTGCTGGAGCGGCGGCCGATTATGCCGCCCATGTTTGGCACGGTGCAGAACCCGGTGCAGATGATGATGCAGGAGCACGACGGTGCCGGGCAGGCGCTGCATGAAATGCGCGAACTAAGCGGCGGGTACACGCCACCCCAGGATGCCTGCATCAGCTTCCAGACGCTCTACCGGACGCTGGATGAGTTTGAGCGCGACCTGCATCAGCACATCCACCTGGAAAACAACATTCTGTTTCCGCGGGCGGTAGGGATGGAGCGGGGGAACTAGTCCCAAATGGCCGCGTCCCCTGTTCTGCGTCCGACCTCTCATAAACAGGCTTTGAAAGGGCGTGGCTTTAGCCACGCCCCTCCTAGCGCTGCATAGAAATTGGGCTTTAGGCCCTGAGGTAATCTGCAGTTTGCCGCACTTGGATTCATTTTGAAAGTGGCGCTGAGTACTGCTAGAACCCGCTCGGCCGCTTCACCTGCAGTTCGTTGATCACCTGCTGCACGTTGGGCACGCTGGACGCCAGTTGCTGTGCCGTCTGCCGGTCGTCCGTCGTGTCCACCTTGCCGCTCAGCGTGAGTACCCCGTTCTTGGCCTTGTAGTGGATACTCTGGTTGTCCAGGTGATTGGCAATCAGCACCGCCTGATACTGCTTCTCGATGGCGCTGTCTATGTCGCCGGAAATTTTCTTCGCAGCTGATTCCTGGTCCACGGGCTGAACGCTGATCTGGTTCGCGATGACGCGTGTCGGGGCAGCAGCCTTGGCCACATCCATCGCCTTGTTCTTGGCGTCGGGAGAGTGCACCGTGCCACCTAGGGTGATGAGGTTCTTACCGCGGTCCTCGTCAACCGTAACATTTTGCAGATCAGCCTGTTGCAGGGCTTTCTTCACATTGTCTTTGAGCGCCGGGTTGCTGGAGCGGCTGTTGCTGCACCCCAGGGCAAGGAAGATTGCCAAAACCGACAGCACCACCATTGTCCGTGCTGGACGCATAGCTCTCTCCTGAGTTGGTCTGGGGAACGTCAAGACACTCTGATGCTGGTCGGCCCTGCGGAGAGGGCTCAGCCAGGAACTTACCTCGGCCTGAGTGCGTATAGTCCACCGAGAGGACCGTATGAGAAATCGCGCGCTGTTCCTGGCTTTAGCGTTAGCCGGCGTGTTCACGGTTTCGCGGGCAACTGCCCAGACCAGCTCCTGCCCGGATTCGGCTACGCCGGTTCTACTGCTGGGCACCTGGCACATGGACAACCCGGGCAAGGACATGCTGAATTTGAAAGCTGATGACGTACGTGCGCCCCGCCGGCAAAAGGAAATCGAAGATTTGGTCAACCGCCTGGCCGCTTTCCGTCCCACCCGGGTGCTCATTGAGGCGCCCTATGGCGATGCCGGCCAACCCAGGGCGTATGCGGAATATCTCGCAGGCAAGCATGAGCTCAGCCGCGATGAGCGCGAGCAGGTGGCATTCCGCCTGGCTCGGAAGATGAACCTGCCAACCGTCGCCGGCATTGATCACCCTATGGACCTCGACGACAGCCAGCTCAACCTGCTCATGAAATCCAGTCCCGAACTGGTGGGCAAAACGATGGAAGGCCTGCAGACGGAAGGCCAAAAAGAGATGACAAAGCAGCAGTCATTGCTGGCTCGCAGCAGCGTGACAGAATTTTATCGCTACCAGAACTCCGAGGCAGCCGTCGAGCTGAATCACCAGTTCTACTTCAAGTACCTGGTGCCGATTGCCGACGGGCAGAACTATGCCGGCGCCGACATGGTGGCCAGCTGGTACAAGCGCAATTTGCGGATCATGAATAACCTGGAGCGGCTGCAGCTTGCCAGGACTGACCGCGTCTTCATCCTGTTTGGACAAGGCCACGTCAAGCTGCTGCGCGATTTTATTAACGCGACGCCCGGCTATTGCGTGGTCAATACAGAAGCTTACTTGCAGTAAGACGGCCTATTTCAGCGCCATGGCGGCCACCATAGAATGGAACACTTTAATCCCATCGCTCCCGCCGAGCACGGCTTCGCTGGCGCGTTCCGGGTGGGGCATCATGCCCAGCACATTGCGGCCCTCGCTGCAGATGCCGGCAATGTTTTCCAGGGAGCCGTTGGGATTGGCTACGCGCGTGATTTCCCCGTGGGGTGAGCAGTAGCGGAAGATAATGCGCTGGTCGCGCTGCAGAGCCTCCAGCGTGGCCTGATCGCAGAAGTAGTTGCCATCCATGTGCCCGATGGGAATGGTGAGCACCTCGCCCTGGCGGCAGGCGTTGGTAAAGGGCGTGTCGGTATTTTCCACTCGCACTTGCACCGGCTTGCAGACGTATTTCAGCCCCACGTTGCGCATCAGCGCTCCCGGCAACAGCGCCGACTCGCAAAGAATCTGGAAGCCGTTGCAGATGCCGATCACCAGGCCACCGCCTTGGGCAAATTTGCGCACCGATTTCATGACCGGAGCGAAGCGGGCAATGGCGCCGGTCCGCAGGTAATCGCCATAGGCGAAGCCCCCCGGCACCACGATGGCATCGCAATTTTCCAGGTCATGCGACTCGTGCCACAGGAAGGTGACCGGCTGCTGCGCCACTTGCGAAAGAACCCAGTAGGCATCGTGATCGCAATTGGAGCCGGGAAACACCAGCACGCCAAATTTCATGGGTTTGGCCTTTCGTGGGTTAGCTACCTTCGAGTCTAGCACGGAGAAAACGGGAATTGTCCTGCCGGACAAGGTACGGAACTGCCCGAGTGGTGCCAGGGTAAAAATGGAGTAGGGAAGGGCTTGCCGGCATCCAATAGCTATGGAACTCCAGGCCATGGATTGGCGCGAGCACCTGCGGATCACGGGCGGGGCGCTGCACCGCTGGATTGTGGCCCAGACCTATGATGCCCTCATCGTTGGCGCCCTCTGGTACATCGGGCTAACCATCATCCACGTGGCTTGGGCGCCGTTGTGGGCGCTGCTGGGCGCAATTCTGCAATTCGTGCCCAACATCGGGCCGGTGCTGGCCCTGATTGGGCCGGCATTCGCCGCGCTGGTCAGCGACGGTGGAATGCGCACGCTCTACGTGCTGATTCTCTATGCTGTGATTGTGGTGGTGGATGGCCTTGTGTTGCAGCCCCTTCTGCAGAAACGTATGAACCGCGTCCCCATCTGGGCGTCGCTGCTGACCCCCATTGTGCTCGGCATCCTCATTCCCTTCTGGGGAGTGCTCATCGCGGCGCCGCTGCTGGCCGTGCTTTACGCCTACAAGGCGCATATGGCCGGCAATAGCGCCGGCCGTAAGGCAATAGTCAGGCGGTTTTCCCGCTGAGATCGCCCGCCCCGGGAATCTCGCGCACAATCACATACTTAGGCATGGTTTAGTCGCGGAATTGTAGCTCCGCGGGGCCGATTCCGGAGGCGTGGCCGCCGGGGGCCCATGCTATAATTCGTCTTCGCCTGCATCTTTTTGAGGCACCTGTTGCACTCCCCACGGGCGAACCCTGCGCATTCATAGAAACGAGGTTCATCATGTCTGGCCACTCAAAATGGGCCACAATCAAGCATAAAAAGGGCGCCCTGGACGCCAAGCGGGGCAAGATTTTTACCCGCCTCATCCGCGAAATCAGCATGGCGGCTAAATCTGGCGGCGACCCCGATAAGAACCCGCGCCTGCGCAAAGCCATCAGCGATGCCAAGGCGGAAAACATGCCCGCCGACAACATCAAGCGCGCCATCCAGCGCGGCACCGGCGAACTTCCCGGCGCTACCTACGAGGAATTCACGCTGGAAGGTTACGGGCCGGGCGGAGTGGCAGTGCTGGTGGAACTTTCCACCGATAACCGCAACCGCACCGTCAGCGAAATCCGCCATATCTTCACCAAACACAGCGGCAACCTGGGCGAGGCCGGCTCCGTGAACTGGATGTTCCACAAGAAGGGCGACATTACCTTGCCCAAGGCGGCGGCCAAAGAGGACGATCTGATGAACATCGTCCTGGAAGCCGGCGCCGAGGACATGCGCGAAGACGGCGATAACTGGGAAGTTCTCACCGACCCGCATGCCTTTGAGCCGGTGGTGGAGGCAATGAAGAAGGCCAACCTGCAGCCCACGACCGCCGAAATCGCCATGATTCCCCAGAACTACATCAAGCTGGAAGGGCCCACCGCCATGCAGATGATCCGCCTGGTGGAGGCGCTGGACGAGCAGGACGACGTACAGCACGTCTACTCCAACTTTGATGTGGATCAGAAGCTGCTGGAGGAAGTAGCCAGCTAGCGCACTCAGGCTTAGCAGATCGGGCCGCCAGATTGGCGGCCTTTTTGTTAGTATTCAGCACTCGGCTCTCAAGCAGTTAGCGTCTGGCATTTAATACTTGGCCCCTGAACCTGATCGGGAAATGAAGAGAATCCTGAAGGTTTTCTGCAGAATCCAACCTGACTTCTGGGCTTGTGCTAATTGCTAACTGCTCTCCTCGGCTGAATGCTGACTGCGGAGTGCTGTGCTGATTGCCGTCACGGTGACACTCTGATGAGAAAGATCGCCGCCGTTCTTCTGCTGTCGCTTTCGATCGCCGCTGCCGCCCAGGAAACTCCTTCGACTAGCAACGGTGAGATGACAGTGTGGGTCAGCGGCGGACGTGGCACCACCGGCAGTACCGCGAATACCGGCGTCCTGAGCTTTGGATTGCGCTACGGGTGGGTATTGAGCGGCCCGCGCGGTCCCGCCCCGCTGCGCGGCCGCTTCGAATACGCGCTGGATGCGGTGCCCGCGACCGTCGTCCTGCAACACGCCCACGCCAATACCTTTGGGACTGGCATTGATCCCCTGGTTCTCAAATGGAATTTCGAGCGCCACGGCCGCTGGGGGCCCTACATGGAAATTGACGGCGGCTTATTGTTCACCACTGACCAGGTACCGCTCGGCACATCCAACGTCAATTTCACTCCTGGGGCCGCGTTCGGCGTGCAATTTTTCGGGCATCATTGGAATCCCATGATTGGCGTTCGCTACATGCACATTTCCAATGCCGGCCTGAGCGAGCCCAATCCCGGCATCAACACCGTGCAGGTGATGCTCGGCTTGGGGCGGTTCTTTCATTGAGATTTACCGCGTGGCAATGGCTTACGATACCTCACACGAAAATCAACATACCCCCGCCCTGAATCAGCGCCGGAGGCGCGACATGGTAAAGCCCAGGACGGACGTCCTGGGTTGCTGCAACAAGAATGTCCGAGCCCCGTAGGGGCGACACAACCGCTCGTCGGCGTCACGTCCACACGCTGGTTGCTCCCGCTCGCCGCCCCCGTTATTCTTGTCGCGTATGTCCACTCTGGTTGAATGTGTCCCTAATTTTTCCGAAGGCCGCGACAAGGCCAAGGTTGACGCCATCATCGAGGCCATGAAGGTGCCGGGCGTTTACCTGCTCGACCGCGAGATGGACGCCGACCACAACCGCTGCGTCATCACCCTGGTGGGCGACCGCGACTCCATCCAGGAGGCGGCCATTCGCGGCGTGGGCAAGGCGGCGGAACTGATTGACCTTACCAAGCAC
>DASSQB010000044.1:0-5826 GCA_035702725.1 Terriglobales bacterium
GCTGACGAGTTGTGGATGGAAGAGGCGTTGCGAGAGGCGCAGCGGGCGCTGGAGGCAGGCGAGGTGCCGGTGGGCGCGGTGGTGTTGTGCGGCGGACGGATCGTGGGGCGGGGCTTTAACCGCAACCTGCTGGATGACGATCCCACAGCCCACGCTGAGATTGTTGCGCTTCGCCGGGCGGCGGAGACCATCGGCAACCATCGCCTGCCGGAGTGCGAGATGTACGCAACCATCGAACCCTGCGCGATGTGCGCGGGCGCCCTGATGCACGCGCGCCTGAAACGGCTGGTATACGGGGCCGACGATCCCAAGGCGGGAGCGGTGCATTCGGTGCTGCCGGTGCTCAACCATCCTGCCCTGAATCACCGGATGCTGGTAGAAGCCGGAGTGCTGGCGGGACGCTGCGCGGAGATGCTGCAGAGCTTCTTCCGGACGCGGCGGGTGGAGCAAAAGGAGAAGGGCTGAGTCCTTAATCGCCGCGGGCTCCGGTGGCCGCGGCGGTGGTAAACCTTTCTTTTACTTCCTGGGGAATGGCTTCGCTTTTGAAGCGGATTGGGGCGTCCGCGGTGCGCACCACCCAGGCGCGCTTCTCGGAAATTTCCGCGGCTAGAGAACCTTCTTTCATCAGGCGATGGAGTACGGAAAAGCTGCCACGGCCCCATTCGGCAATGGAAGAATCGACGCTCAGGATGTCGCCGAATTGGGAGGGCAAGAGGAAACGGGCCCGCGACTCCACCAGGGGAATACCGGCGATGCCGTATTGCTGCAGCAGGAGCGGCTTGGGCAGGCCGGCGCGCTCGAAGAGGGCGTTGGTGCAGGCATCGCAATATTCGAAGTAGCGCGGATAGTAAACGATGCCGCCGGGGTCGCAGTCGCCCCACTCAACACGAATTTCCCTGCGGTTGATCAGCATGCGGCGCTCCCAGCGCCAGGATTTTCGAGCAACAGAGCAATTCCCTGCCCTCCACCAATGCAGGCGGAGGCGATGCCATAGCGCAGCCGGGAGCGCACTAGTTCGCGGGCCAGAGTGGTGGTGAGGCGGAGGCCGGTTGCGGCCAACGGGTGGCCGATGGCGATGGCGCCGCCGTTCACGTTGAGCTTGCGGCGATCGAGTTGCAGCTCACGCTCCACGGCGATAATCTGCGCGGCAAAGGCTTCATTGATTTCGAAACGGTCAATGGCTTCAAGTCTCAGCCCTGTGGCATCGAGGAGGTTGCGGATGGCCGTAGCCGGGCTGAGGCCCATAGTTTCCGGCGGCACGCCCACCGTGGCGGCGGCTCGAAGGCGAGCCAGCGGCTTGGCTTTGCGGGACTCTATATAAGCACCCGAGGCGACCAGAGAGGCGGCCGCACCGTCCACAATTCCAGAACTGTTGCCACCGGTTTGGACACCGCCGAACGCAGGCCGGATCTTTGCCAACGATTCGTAAGAAGATGAGCGGATATGGGTATCGGCCTCCAGTCTGTCTACTCCTTTGGGAAGCTGAATGCGGCGTGGGGCGTAACCGGCCAGTTCAAAGGTCTCGCTGACCAAGGGAGCGATCTCGCCGGAGAGGAAGCAGCTTTTCTGGGCTGCCAGAGCGCGGGAAAAACTCATTTCGGCAAAGCGATCGGCGTCTTCGCGCGTGACCTGGTAAATGCCGGCGAGCTTCTCGGCGGTTTCGCCCATAGTGAGGCCGGGAGCGGGATCAAGCAGGGCTTCCCAGAGAAAATCCTTAAACTCCACCTGACCCATGCGGAACCCACCGCGATGGGTGAAGGCCGCGATGGGATTGCGGCTCATGGATTCCGCGCCCACGCAGAGGCCGAGATCAATCTTCCCGAGCGTGATGGCGTCGGCGCCCTGCGCGATGGCTTCGAAGCCGGTGCCGCAGATGCGCTGCACCAGCAAAGCCGGGCGATCCACGGGAACGCCGGCATAGAGACCGATATGACGGGGCAGGAGGTACGCGTCGAAGCTGGCGGGGGCGACGCTGCCGGCGATGACCGCGCCAACGTCGGCAGGTGAAGTGCCGCTTCGCTGCAAGACGTCCCGGGCCACCTTGATGCCGAGGTCAATGGGAGAAATGAGGCCGAGCACACCGTTGTAGTCGGCGAACGGAGTGCGCACCCCGGCGAGCAGCCAGACATCTTCATAGGCGACGAAGAAACCGCCTTCACCTTTGGCCATGGTTCATCTTCCTCGAATCCGCAGGATATCGGCTGTGGGCAGGCCTTTATAGAGCTGCTCCACGGCAGCGTTCCGGCGCTCCAGCACGGCGCGCTGGTTGAGCGAGCCTTTGTCGGTCATTTCTCCGGCGTCGAGCGAGGGCGGTTCCTGCAGCAAAATAGCGCGCGTCACGCGGGTCGAACTGCCGGTGGCTTGTGCGGCAAGGCTATCCATCAGCTCCAGGAATTTCACGCGCACGGCAGGTTGGCTCAGCACGGCAGCCGACGCGCCGTCGGTAGCGCGCCCGGGGCAGAGCGAGCTGCAGGCGTGCAGGTCGGCGAAGATCAACATGCCGAGTTCGTCGCGGTCGTGGCCGGTGATAACAACGTCGCGCACATAGGGCGCAAAGTGGCTGAGAATGCGGGCGCGCAAGGGGCCGACGCTGACCCAGGTGCCGGTAGCCAGTTTGAAATCTTCGGAAAGACGGCCGTCAAAGAGGAAGCCCTTGTTTACGTCGTTGGGGTCAACGAAGCGCACGGCGTCGCCGAAGCGGTAGAAACCCTCTTCATCGAAGGCTTGGCGCGCGAGTTCCGGCTGGCGCCAGTAGCCGGGGGTGACATTAGGCCCGCGTACCCGCGCCTCCAGCTTGTCGCGTTGCGGCACCAGCTTGGCTTCCACGCCGGGGATTGGGATACCGATGACGCCCGCATGGTCGGCGTCCCACGTAGTTTGTATGGCCATGGGTGCGCTTTCGGTCGCGCCCAGGCCGGTAACCATGAGGATGCGCTCCCCGCAGGTTTCGAGTGCCATCTGGCGATAAGCATCCCACACGGGCTGGGAGAGGCCGGCGCCGGCGTAGAAGAGCAGTTTCAGATTGCGAAAAAAAGAGTCACGAAGCTGGCGGTCAGCACGCAGGTAGGGCAGCAGCTCGTCGTATCCTTTCGGCACGTTGAAGTACACCGTAGGCGAAATCTCCCGCAGGTTGCGGATGGTTTCCGCGATGAGGCCGGGACCAGGCTTGCCGTCGTCCAGGTAAAAGGTTCCGCCGTTGTAGAGCGCAATGCCCAGATTGTGATTACCGCCAAAAGTGTGGTTCCAGGGCAGCCAGTCGAGCAAGACGGGCGACTCGTCGGTGAGGAAGCAGAACACCTGGGCAATCATCTGCTGGTTGCAGCAGAGCATGCGGTGGGTGTTGATGACGCCTTTAGGCAGACCAGTGGAACCGGAGGTAAAGAGAATTTTGGCCGGATCGTCGTTCTGGATGGATTCGTGAGCGGTTTCCACCGCTGACGTGGGTGTGGTGGCTTCAAGTTCTGCAAACAGAGTGCAGCTTCTGCCAGAAAGGGGCGCAGAGGTGAGGACGACTTCCGTCTCGCTGTTCACCACCAATTCGAGCGCGCGACGATAGCGCTCGCCATCAGCGACGAATACCAGTCCCGGATTCAGCAACTCCAGGGAGTGGCGGAGTTGGACCAAGTCGCGGGAGACCAGAGAATATTGGGGCGATAACGATGAGGTGAGAACGCCAACGTGCTGAGCGGCGAGCATGAGCAGACAGTGCTCGAGATCGTTTTCCGAAAGGATGGCAACAGGCCTTTCGGCAGACAGTCCGCGCGCGAGCAGCGCCTGGCCGAGGCTGCGCACGGCACGCATCACTTCGGCATACGTAAGCTTTCGCCAGTCGCCATCGGCGCCCCGCTTGGCGACGCACACCCGCTCCGGCGAAACGTGTGCCCAATGGCGGAGCTGGTCGGTCAAGACTCGAGGATAGGGCTGCAGAGTTTCTTGGGAGCGCACCAGGAAGGCGCCGTCGCGCAGGCGCTCAAGCGTCGCTCCGGAAGTACGCAAGCGAACTGGCCGAATTGGACCCAACCGAGCGCGCGAGGCGCCAGACTTGTTGGGTGGTTCGGAGCGCGAAACACCGAAATTTGCCGGCTGGCTCATCGCCAACGACGAACCTCCTCACACATTGCCGCCAACTGCTTTACGTCGGTCGAGAGCGGAACGTCACCTGAGGTGGTAACTATGGCGGGATGCAAACTTTCTATTTGTTCCATCAGAGCAGGATCAGGCGGGAGGCAATTCGGCGCGAGGGCTGCGCCCATCTTTGTCGCATCCGCAGAAGGCCACGCTGCCAGGGTGGAGGCGTCCACGGCAGGACAAAGTATGGCTTCCCACTCGCGGTTGGCGAGCCGCTCAAGATTTTGACATACCGCTGCGACGTTGGTGAGCAGGAGCACGGGCAAAGCACCGTAGAAGCGGATGATATTGATTGTCGGTGAGAGCCGGTTGGCCCAATCGTCGGCGCTTGCCTCCGAAAGGCGCGGCAGCACGTCTTCGTGAATAAGCATTGCGTGCACGCCAGCCTCCAGGAACGCCGAGGTCACTTGCGCAAGCATGGCGGTGGCAGCCTCGAGGGCGGAGGCGGGTAGATCGTCAGCACCGGCGACCTCCTGCTTGCCGAACTGAAGGAGCTGAGCGGCCAACGTAAATGGCCCGTTGACACCGGCCATAAGCAGCCCCTCGTCACGCAACAGCACCGTGAGGCGGCGGATGACCTCTACAGCAATGGCGATGCGCCCAGCCTTCACCGCATCCTCGGGCGGGCGCAGACTCCGGGGCAGTTCGCCTTTTCGAGCCGGACCCGGCCAGCAGACGGTCGGCGCCTGATCATCACTCTGCCATCGCAGGGCGGCACCCAGAGCTTCAACTTCCAGGTACGGATCGAAGTAGCAGGTGGTGCCGTCGGCAGGGAGACGGCTGCGAATCTGGCGCAGCGCATTGGAAATCTTGCTGGGATTCGTCAGAAAAGCGCGCAGCGGCAGGTTCTCGACTCGCGCACCGAGCGAGAAAACGATGGGCAGTAAAAGCGGCCGGGGCGGCGCTATACCCCGCAGAAGGTGCTTGGCGATCTGCCGCGGCGTGGGATTCTCAGACATAGCTTACGGACGCATGATCGGCCCCGTCGGCTTGGCGTCGGGCCAGGAGCCGTACCAGTGCAGTATTTCCTGGGGCGGGCTTTTCTGGGACCACTCCTGCTGGAATTCGTCAAAACGCTTACCGCGGGCCAGCCGCAGCTTGCGTTCCTCTTCGCGCTGGCGCTTAGTGCCCTCCGCGTCCAGTTTGCGGCGCTCGGGCTCGTAGGCGACATGGTAGATATGGCGAGCCGTCCAGTCGGAGATAATGTTTTTGCGCAGATCCTCCATGACATCCTTGGGGTCACGCTCCAGGGGATCGCCATAGCCGGGGCCGCCGCCGCTGAAGCCAAACAGCACATCGCCCTCCTTGTACATTTTGGGAGTGCGAGCGATGAGCTCGGCATTCCACTCGCCGTGGATTGTCTGCTTTTCGAAAACGGTACGGTGGTCGAGCGCCAGCGTGGGATCGCCCTTCTGCATGCGCTCCAGCAGGTCGGCGCCACGCACGCTTATGCCGGGGATTGGCGTAGAGGCATAGGCGCCGAACAGAGGCTGGCCCAGCGGTACTTTGCTTCCATTGCCCATGCACATGGAGACCATCTCCGGCACCTTGTGAACCATCCACTGCTGAGTTGCGCCGGAGCCGCCGCGATGCAGGCCATGGCCGCAGGAATCCTTCCAGTGTTGCGAAAGCGTAACAGTAAGCGGCAACTCGCTCTCCACCTGCTCGGTATCGGGAGCGCGGCCAAAGGCGCACCAG
>DASSQB010000045.1:0-2488 GCA_035702725.1 Terriglobales bacterium
GAGGTATGCGGAGTTGAACCGGCGGGCCAACCAGTTGGGGCACTACTTGAGGAAGCAGGGAGTAGGGCCGGAGGTGCGAGTCGGGGTATGCATGGAGCGGAGCCTGGAGATGGTGGTGGCGTTGCTGGGAGTGCTGAAGGCCGGAGGCGCATATGTGCCGCTAGACCCGAGCTTCCCTGCGGAGCGCGTCCGTTACATGATTGCCGACAGTCATGCGCCAATCATTCTGACCCAGAGCAAGTTGTACTCACTGTGGCCGCAGAGCGAAGCCCAGGTGATCTGCGTGGACGAGCAGTGGGAGCAGATCGCGAGTGAGAGCCCGGAAAATCCTGTGAACTTGAGCGCGCCAGAGAATCTGGTCTACGTGATCTACACCTCAGGTTCAACCGGGAACCCGAAGGGAGTGATGATCGGGCAACGGAACCTGCTGAACATTCTGCAATTCTTTGTTGAGCAGCTGGAGATCGGGGCAGCGGACACGCTGCTGGCAACGACCACCATTTCCTTCGACATTGCGGCGCTGGAGCTGTTCTGTCCATTGCTGGCGGGCGGACGTTTGGCGATCGCCAGCACGGCACGGGGTGAAATGGAGAGCTTGGCGGCGCGCATGCAGCAGGTGCAAGGGACGATCGTGCAGGGTACGCCGACGTTGTGGAAGGCGATATTGGAGCAGGACTGGGGCGCAGTTGCGGGCAGGGTGCAGGTCCTATGCGGCGGCGAAGCGCTGGACTGGAGCACGGTGGAGCGTCTGCGCGAGGTGGGCGGCAAGGTGTGGAACGTTTACGGGCCCACGGAGACGACGGTATGGTCCTCGATATATGGGGTGCAGGCCGGGAGTGAAGGCGTGGTGCCGATTGGACGGCCGATTGCCAACACGCAGCTGTACGTGCTCGATGCGGCGATGGCAGTGGTTCCGGTGGGGGTTGCGGGTGAGCTGTATGTCGGCGGGACGGGAGTGGCGCGCGGATATCTAAACCGGCCGGAGCTGACAGCGGAGAAATTCGTGCCGGATCCGTTTGGCGGAGCCGGAGGGCGGCTGTACCGGACGGGCGATCGAGTGAGATGGAACCCGGGCGGCGAGGTTGAATTCCTGGGGCGGGCGGATTATCAGGTGAAGATCCGGGGCTACCGGATCGAGCTGGGCGAGATTGAGGCGCTGCTGCAGAAGCATGCGGCAGTGGAGCAGGCGGTGGTGATAGTGCGGGAAGACCGTCCGGGAGAGAAGCGGCTGGTGGGCTACGCTGCGCTGAAGACGGAAGCCGAAGGCACCGAGGTAAGCGAGCTACGCAATTATCTGGCGGAGCACCTGCCGGAGTATATGCGACCTGCGGCACTGGTTCTGCTGCCGGCGCTGCCCGCCACGCCGAATGGCAAGGTAGACCGCAAGGCACTACCGCGTCCGGAGATGAACACAGGACGGGAAAGTCTGGTTGGGTCACGCAATGCTGTCGAGGAAATCCTGTGCGGGATCTGGAAGCAGGTGCTCGGAGTACAGCGGGATATCGGTATCCATGAAAACTTCTTTGAGCTTGGCGGCCACTCTCTTTTAGCCACGCGGGTGATTTCTCTCACGCGCCAGCTGCTGAAGGCGGATGTGCCGGTGCGAGCGCTGTTTGAAGCGCCGACGGTGGAGCAGTTCGCGAAGCATGTGGCGCGCGCTGGCAATACGCGGCCATCTTTGGTGCTGCGTTCCCGGCCGCAGCATCTTCCGCTCTCATACGCCCAGCAGCGTTTGTGGTTTATCGATCAACTGGAAGCGGGCCGGAGCACTGAATACAACATGCCGCGGACCTTGCGCCTTGGCGGCGATCTTGATCTGGAAGCCCTCAAGCTGGCGCTGAATGCGATGCGTGAACGGCATGAAAGCCTGCGCACGCGTTTCGGTGTGGTGGAAGGTGAGCCGGTGCAGATCATTGATCCGCCTTCAATGATCGACCTTCCTGAGGAAGATATAAGCGGTCTGGACAATGCGGTGCAAAAAGAACACGTGCTGGCCGCCATGCGCCGGGAGTGGGAAACGCCTTTTGATCTGGCCAACGGACCTCTGTTCCGCCTCAAGCTGATCAAGCTCAGCGATCGCGATCACGTGATTGTTCTCAACTTCCATCACATTATTTCCGATGGCTGGTCGCAAGATATTTTCAATCGTGAATTCGTTACGCTTTACCAGGCATTCCACAACGGCCATGCTAATCCGCTTACGCGGCTGCCGCTTCAGTACGCCGATTATGCCGTGTGGCAGCGCGAATGGCTCACGGAAAGTGTGTTGCGTGATCAGCTCGACTACTGGAGGCAGGCTCTTGCCGGCATTCCAGAGGAGCTGGAATTTCCCAAGGACCGGCCGCGCCAGGCCGTGCAGACCTATGCCGCGGACGCTTGCACCGCGATCCTTCCCGGCGAGCAGGTGGCCGCGCTGAAGCAACTCAGCCAGGAAAACCACTCCACCTTATATATGAGCCTGCTGGCGGCCTTCGCGGCGTTGCTGCAG
>DASSQB010000046.1:0-2224 GCA_035702725.1 Terriglobales bacterium
CGACTTCCGTGTCTCTGTGGATCGACGAGAGTTCAGGTTCGCTCAAGATGGGCTACCATCCCCAGGGCCCAAAGTGGGGTGGGCCCCAAAGCTGAGACGATGAGATAAGACCGTGTTTGCCGTTCGATGAAAAATCCTCGACGGGTAGACCGAGTGTAACGCACAATGGCCGGCGGCTGGTGAAGCGGAAGCAGGCGCTGCTGGAGAGCAACCTGCCGAGGAATAGCCAGCCGGAAACTCATCGAGACGATGAGGCCGGGGCGGGCTGCATTTGGTTCGCTCCGGCGCTCCAACCTGGAGCCGGTCATCGGATCGATAGATTTCCCCATGCCTCAGAAAACTCATAACGGAACCCCCGGATTGGCCGGAGATGGCGGCGCCAGCAGTGAGCGCTCAAACTCGACCGGCGGCCGGTACCCCAGCGCCGAGTGCAGGCGTTTGCGGTTGTAGACCCTTTGCAGGAAGCTGCGGATCCGCGCGCAGGCGTCTGCCAGATCGCGGTATTCGTTGCGGGAGACCTCTTCGTACTTGAGGGTCTTCATGAAGGATTCACAGGTGGCGTTGTCGTAAGGATTGCCCTTGCGGCTCATGCTGATCTGGATGCCCTGGCCTCTGAGCACATCGGTGTAATCCTTGGAGGCGTACTGCACGCCGCGGTCTGAATGATGCACCAGGCCCGGTTGGACCAGACGATGCATCAGCGCCATGTGCAGGGCAGAAAGCGTCAGTTCGTCTTGCAGGGTCCGGTCCAGGGCCCAGCCGATCACGCGCCGCGAGAATGCATCCAAGATCACCGCCAGATAAACAAATTCCTCGTGCAGGCGGATATAGGTGATGTCGGCCACCCAGAGCTGATCGAGGCCGGTCAACACCATTCGGCGTGCCAGGTTCGGGTATACGGGCAGGCCGTGGCGGGAATCGGTAGTCACCACGAACTTGCGATGGCGCAGGCACAGCAGGTTATCTTCCTGCATGATCCGCCGCACCCGCTTGAAATTCACCCGCCAGAGCCGCCGGTGCAACTCGGCGGTGATCCGCCGCCAGCCGTAGCAAGGAAACTCCAGCGCGATGCGCTGGATCTGGTCCCGCAGGCGCAGGTCCGGATCGGAGTCCTTCGGCTCGCACCGCCAGCGGTAGAATCCTGCCCGGCTGACTCCCGCCAGCCAGCATAGGCGCGGCAACGCAATGGGTGTCGCCAAGCTCATTTCTTTTTCCAGGTACGGGTAGACGAGCCGCGCCCACTCAATGCCTGCAGTTTCCGCTGCTCTTCTACATGCTGCAAGCATCGCTCCAAAAAATCGATCTCCATGGCCTGGCGGCCTACCTTGCGCTCCAACTCGGCCATCCGGCTCTGCTCGGCCCGGCCGTGGCCCGCACCCGAAAATGCCTTGACGCCATAGTCGCGCAGCTCCCGCCGCCAGCGGCCCAGCACGTTCGGGTTAACCTCACAGGCGCGAGCCACCTCGCCCACCAACGCCCCCAGCTCCAGCCTCCTCACGGCGGCTTCCTTGAACTCTTTGGTGAACGTTCTTCGAGACAATCCCATGGCTCCATCCTCCATTCGATGAAGAATAAGCCTTATCTGGTCGTCTCAAAAATGGGGCCCACTCCAATGGATCACTTCGGCGGGGAGGGCAATACGTTTAAACCGTCTTCTGCGTGGCTCCAGGATATGCGGGCCGCCGCAACATACCCGGGGTTGCATATCAAAGTGTCCGATGTTGAGGTGCTGAGCGAGGCCGCATTGGGCGGCTACACTCTTGGGCCTTCTCAGTTTCAGCCCATCGCCGACCCCACTCCATATTATCCGGTGATGGAATTTCTATGGAACTTTTTTGGCTACAAGCGCCTGATCTGGGGCAGTAACTGGCCGGTGTGTCGTTATGGTGGCATCTTGACGGACCCCGTCGACTTTCAGATTGATATCTGGGAATCCTTCCTGGCGCAACAGTTTGAAGGCCGGCACGACGTGATGTACAGGAATGCGTTACGGGTATACGGTCCCGGTTCTCCCTCTCGGGACGGCGTTACCCCAAGTTCCGCATCCCGGTCCGCCGTTAGCTCAGATCGGCCAAGCTACGGGGATATTCGCCGCGGAAGGTAATACGTTTTGAAAACCGCTGCAACGTATCCTGGCCTGCGTGCCAAAATACTGGAATAGAGGAGAGGACCAATGCAACAACTCATCGAGAAGATGCTCACCGATTTCGAGCGCGGCCAGGTA
>DASSQB010000047.1:0-7967 GCA_035702725.1 Terriglobales bacterium
CTGCCTGCTCTCCAGTTCGCTGACCATGGTGCTGGGCGTGCTGGCTTCCAAAAAGGGTGACCACAAGGCGACGGTAAAGTGGCTGCTGGCCACCATGTTCTTCGGTGCCCTGTTCGTGGTCCTGCACGCCAAGGAGTGGAGTGGCCTGATCAACGAGGGTCTGCGCCCCTTCAGCAATCCCTGGGCGAAAAACGTTCCCCAGTTCGGCGGCACCTTCTTTACCCTGACCGGCATGCACATGCTGCACGTGACCATCGGGGTGTGCTACCTGGGCGTGGTGGCGCTGCGCAAGAAATGGCTGCCCATTCTGCTGGGTATCTGGCTCATAGGCTGGCTGCTGACGCCGGCCACCAACGTATTTCACATCGGCATTCACGTGCTGCTGCTGGTGGCGGCGGTTTCGGCCTTCATTCTGGTTCTGAAACCCAAAGTTTACGATGCGCACGACGTGGAAATTGCCGGCCTGTACTGGCACTTCGTAGACCTGGTGTGGATGTTCATCTTCCCCCTGGTCTACCTGATGTCTACCAAGGTGGTGTAACGCACTCTGCTTCGCGGAGCCGAAACGACCATGCATGATGTAGCCCTGAAACCGGGTGTTGCAGCAGTCCACGAGGAAAGCAGGACGCCCTATTACTTCGTGTGGGTGGCGCTGCTGATTCTGACCGGCATCGAAGTTGTGCTCACCTACAACCAGGTGTTCGCCCCGCTGCGCATGCTGGAAGTGCTGATGGGGCTGTCGGTGATCAAGTCAGCCCTGATCATCTTCTACTTCATGCACCTGAAGTTCGAGATCGCCCGCATGAAGTGGGTGCTGATGGTGGCCCTGGTGGTCTGCCTGACGCTTATGTTCGTGTTCTTTGCCGATGCGTTCCGGATTTTAAGCCTGGGTGTAAGATGAAGAGCGCAAAATGAGGCTGCGCTTGGCCACTCTCGGATTCGTCCTGGCGCTGTGGGCCGCGCCCGCCTTCGGGCAGGGCTGTGCCATGTGCTACATGTCGGCTCTGGGCGCCACGCCCAAAAGTCAGAAGGCGCTCACCAAGGGCGTAGCCGTGCTCCTGGTACCGCCTGTGGGCATGATGTCCCTCCTGATCGGTGCCGGCTTTATCTACGCCCGCAAACGCGACCAGCGCGTGGAAGAAGAAGAAACCCAGAGAGTCTGACGCTGGGCACATAATTAATCCTCAGCACGGAATGTGTGGGGGCGGAGCTCCGCTCCGCCCGAGAAAATTGAGTCCTGTAAGGACGACTGAAAATCTTCAGCCGTCCCTCCGGGACTATGGATTAAATGCGGCCCGGACCCGCCAGTGAACTGGCGGGCTACTTTCATCCGGTCTCTCCGAGACCGGCCTACCTTCATCAATCTGCACGAAACCTTGTGGCGCGGGCGCCCTCGCCCGCGACGGAGCGGCGCACGCCGCTTCGGCCGCCTGAGATGCCCTCACGACTACCGCCACGACGGCGGCTCTGCTCCACTGAATGATTGAGCGCGCCTTAGTCCGCAATTTATAATCAAAAGATTCCGCAGCGCTCACCAAGGCCGTAGTGGGGTGGCCGGCGTGTCCGCTGCAGGGTCGAGCACATTCCTGCCGATGTCAAATGACAGCATCATTGTTCGCGGCGCCCGGGTCCACAATCTCAAGAACATTGATTTTGAGATCCCGCACAACACCCTGACCGTGGTGACGGGCGTTTCCGGTTCGGGCAAGTCGTCGCTGGTATTTGACACCATCTACGCTGAGGGCCAGCGGCGCTACGTGGAGTCGCTCTCCGCCTACGCCCGGCAATTCCTGGAGCGCATCGAGAAGCCTGACGCCGACGTGATTGACGGTTTCGCCCCGGCGGTGGCCATCCGGCAGAAGAACACCACGCGCAACCCACGCTCCACCGTGGCCACCGCCACCGAAATTTACGACTACCTGCGGCTGCTGTTTGCCCGCGTGGGCCGCACCTACTGCCTGCAGTGCGGCGCCGAAGTAAAGAAAGACACGGTGGACGAGGTGGCGGACGCCATTCTCGCCCTGGGCGAGGGCACGCGTCTGAACGTGCTGTTCCCGCTGCAGGGCGGCCATGCGCCGGCCGTTGCGCCTGAAAAGAAACGACGCGGCAAAAAGATGGTGGGTGCTGCGCCGCCGGCCCCGCGGGCGCCGCGCCCGCGCACTGACAGCGTCGCTACCGATCTCATGAAGCAGCGCCTCTTCGAGTTGCGCAAGCGCGGCTTCAACCGTCTGTTTCAGAATGATCAGATTTTCGAGTTCTCTACGCCCGAATCGTTGCTGGACATTGATTTTTCCCAGCCCATATTCGTGCTGGTGGACCGCATTGCCGTTGCCCCGGATTCCCGCGCCCGCGTAGTGGACGCGGTGGAAACCGGCTACCGCGAGGCTGGCGAAGTCATATTCCAGACCGCCCCTCGCGAGCCGGAAGCGCCGCAAACCCTGCGCTTCGCCCAGCGCTTCGAGTGCAAGCGCTGCCACCTGCGCCTGGAGGAGCCCGAGCCGCGCCTGTTCTCTTTTAACAACCCCTACGGCGCTTGCCCGCGCTGCCAGGGCTTCGGCAACACCATTGATTTCGACCTGGACCTGGTCGTCCCCGATAAAACCCGCACCATCGCCGAGGGCCCGGTCGAGCCCTGGACCAAGCCCAAGTACCGCCCGCTGCAGGCCGAACTCAAGCGCTTCGCCAAGCAGCGCGGTATTCCCATGGACGTGCCCTGGGCGGAACTCGACCCCGAGCAGCAGCAGGTAATCATTGACGGTGAAGGCCGTTATCCCGGCATCCGCGGCTTCTTCGCCCACCTCGAGCGCAAGAAGTACAAGCTGCACGTGCGCGTCTTCCTCAGCCGCTATCGCGGGTATTCGCAATGCTCCACCTGCGGCGGCACCCGCCTGCGCCCAGAAGCCCGCCAGGTGAAAATTGCCGGCAAGGATATCTGCCAGGTCTGCGCCCTCACCGTCGAACAAGCGCGGCAGTTTTTCGACGCGCTCAAGCTCACGCCCCAGGAAGCCGCCATTGCCGACAGGCTGCTGCAGGAAATTCGCGAGCGCCTCACCTTCCTCAACGATGTCGGCCTGGAATACCTGACGCTCGACCGCTTGGCGGCCACGCTCTCGGGCGGCGAAGCGCAGCGCATTCAGCTGGCCACCTCGCTGGGGTCGCGCCTGGTGGGCACGCTCTACGTGCTGGATGAGCCTTCCATCGGCCTGCACAGCCGCGATACCAACCGTCTCATCCACATCCTGCACGGCCTCCGCGATCTGGGAAACACCATTCTGGTTGTAGAACACGACCCCGAGATCATGCTGGCCTCCGACCGCATCCTGGACCTCGGCCCAGGCGCCGGCGAGAATGGCGGCAAGGTCATCGCCGCCGGAACTTATGAGCAGATCAAACGCGCGCCCACTTCGCTCACCGGTCGCTACCTGGCCCAGGATCTGCGCATCCAGCTACCCAACCAACGCCGCCAGCCGGGCGCGCGAAAGCTGCGCCTGGTAGGGGCGCGCGCCCACAATTTGAAGGGCATTGACGTTACCATCCCCCTGGGCATGATTGTGGCCATCACCGGCGTCTCCGGTTCCGGCAAGTCCACGCTGGTGCATGACGTTCTCTATCAGGCGCTGGCCGCCGCCAAGCGGCAAACCAACGGGAACGGCCCCGCGGCGGGCACGCTGGAGCGGCTGGAAGGCGAGGAGTTCGTTGACGAAGTGGTGCTGGTGGACCAGTCGCCCATTGGACGCACCCCGCGCTCCAACCCGGTCACCTACATCAAAGCGTTCGACGCCATCCGCGACCTGTTCGCTTCTCTGCCCGAGGCCCACAAGCGCGGCTTCAGCGCCGGCCATTTCTCCTTCAACATTCCCGGCGGCCGCTGTGAAACCTGCCAGGGCGATGGCACGGTGACAGTGGAAATGCAGTTCCTGGCCGATGTCGAACTAATCTGCGAGGAGTGCAAGGGCACGCGCTACAAGCCGCAGGTGCTGGAGGTGCGCTACCGCGGCAAGAACATCCACGAAGTCCTGAACCTGACCGTGCGGGAAGCGCTGCAGTTCTTCTCGGCGGTGCCGAAAATCACCGAGAAGCTGCGCGTCCTGGAGGAAGTTGGGCTGGGCTACTTGCGCTTAGGGCAGTCGGCCACCACGCTCTCGGGCGGCGAGGCGCAGCGCATGAAACTGGCGGCGCACCTGCAGCCGCGCAGCGCGGTACGCGCCCCTCAGGATGCCCGGCGCCGCCACCGCACGCTCTACATTTTCGACGAGCCCACCACCGGGCTGCACTTCGACGACGTCAGCAAGCTGCTGGCCGCGTTCCGGCGCCTGATCGAGGCTGGCGGCTCGGTGCTGGTCATCGAGCACAATCTGGACGTCATCAAGACTGCCGATTGGATCATTGACCTCGGCCCCGAAGGCGGGGAGCGCGGTGGCTACGTGGTGGATACCGGCCCGCCGGAAGCTATCAGCAAAAACACCAAATCCTATACCGGCAAATTCCTGGCGCAGATGCTGAACGGCAACGGGGCGCGGGCGCCGGGATAGGCGCGCTTTGGCCACCACGCTCCGGCAGTGCTGACTCTTCCGCTTTTCGCCGGGCATCGTTCCCTCTTTCGCCTCAGTTCCACCCCCGGTTTTTAAAGGGCCCTGAATGTCGCTTGACTTTCGCTATTTGTTCGCCTATTATTCTTCCCCTGTCCCCACCGGGACCATACAGAAAGGATGGCAAACCATGGCCCTCAGCGCAGCACTTCTCCCCGAATTCGATCAGGAAATGGCCAGCACCCGCAAAACCCTGGAGCGCGTCCCCGACGGCAAGTTCTCCTGGAAGCCGCACGAAAAGTCCAGTGGCATGGGCCCACTGGCGGGCCACCTCGCCAACATTCCCAGCTGGCTGACCTTCACCATCAAGGAAGATTCCCTCGACCTCGCGCCCGGAGGCAAACCGATGGAACCCCCTCCCGTCCCCAAAAACAGCAAGGAACTGCTGGCCCAGTTCGACAACAACGTGAAGGAGGGCCGTGCCGCCCTGGCCGCCGCCAGCGACACGGAACTGATGAAGCCCTGGTCGCTGCTCAACAACGGAAAAAACATAATGACTCTGCCCAAGGTGGCGGTGGTGCGCAGCTTCGTCATGAACCATCTCATCCACCACCGCGCCCAGCTCGGCGTCTATTTGCGCCTCAACAACATTCCGGTGCCCGCCATCTACGGGCCCTCGGCGGACGAAGGCGCCTTCTGACCGCGGGTGCCCCACATTTGCCCGCAAGGCAACATCTCAGCCTATTTTCCGAGGTTGGCGCGGGCAAATGTGGGTGTGGCACGGGGGGTCATGAACAATACCCGCCCCAGGGCAGGATTTCGCCGGGGGGTAGCTCGTGATATCTTGCCCTCATGGCGCGGGCTCCCAGCTTCTGCGGCGTGATCCTGGCGGCGGGAGAGTCTACGCGCATGGGGCGCGACAAGGCCCTCCTGCCCTGGCCGCCGCAAGGGACGGAGCCGCGCATCGCCCGCACCGAAACCTTTCTTTCCGCCAACATTCACCTGCTGGAAGCACACACCGACATGGTGCTGGTGGTAGCCGGCAAGAACGCCCACAACCTGGCGCCCCTGGTATATGCCACCAGTGCTTTTCTGCTGGTGAACCCTACGCCCGAGCAGGGCCAGTTCAGTTCCCTGCAAACCGGCTTGCGCGAGGTTCTGAACCGCGGCCGTGACGCCGCGGTAATCACTCTGGTAGACCGTCCCCCGGTGCGCAGCGCAACGCTCACCCAGTTGCGCTCTGCGTTCATTGATGCGGCCTCGCTGGACAAGTGGGCCGTCATCCCCCAATACGGCGAGAAGCACGGCCACCCGGTTCTGATCGGCCGCGAGATGATCGAGGCATTCCTGCGCGCGCCCGTCACCTCCAACGCGCGGGACATCGAACACCAGCACCAGGCTCAAATTGTTTACGTGCCCGTGGACGATCCCCACGCCACTCTCAACGTGGACACGCCCGAGGATTATGCTCGTCTCCAACATGCCTGAGCGGGCTGCTGTCTTCCTGGAATCCGTTTTGCGGCTCAATCCCAAAGTGGCCGTCTTCGACTGTGACGGGACCTTGTGGGCGCCGGATGCCGGGGAAGGCTTCCTCGATTGGGAACTGCAGCGGGGCTTGCTCGCCCCCGATGTTGCACGCTGGGTGCGCGCCCGCCACGCCGATTACAAAGCGGGCAATGTGCCCGAAGACGTGATGTGCGGCGAGATGGTCACCATCCACGCCGGCCTTCGCGACCAACTAGTCGAGTGCGCGGCGGAGGAGTTTTTCAAGTCCAACATTGAGCCCGGGATCTTCCCCGAAATGAGGGCGCTCGTGGCTCGCCTGCACGAACGCGGCTGCGCCGTGTGGGCCGTCTCCTCCAGCAACCAGTGGATCATTCGCGTGGCCATGCTCCGCTTTGATATACCGCCAGAGCGTATCCTGGCCGCCGAAGTGGCGGTGGAGAATGGCATCATCACCGGCCGCCTTATCCGCATTCCCAGCGGCCCCGGCAAGGCCGACGCAATCTGCGCGAAAATCGGCCCGGCCGTGGATGCCGCCTTCGGCAACACCCGCTGGGATGCCGAGATGCTGCAACTGGCGCGCCATCCCTTCGCCATCAATCCCAACCCCGATTTCGAGCAGTTCGCGCGCAAGCACAAGTGGACCGTGTATTTTCCGGATGGCGCCAGGAATTTGTAATTTGGCAATTTGTAATTGGTAACTGTGAAGTACGGTGCTTGTCCGAAGAGAACAATTGCAAATTACAAATTACTCAATTACAAATTGGACGCCCGCTGCCCATGTCCTCCAACTCACCCGCGCAAGTTGCTTCCTCCGCACCCAAAGTGGCCGGCCGTGCGCGCCATCGTATTGCCCGCCGCCTGCTTCCCTTCCTCTTCATCCTCTACATAGCCAACTACCTGGACCGCACCAACCTGGCCTATGCCGCGCTGGAAATGATCCGCGACCTGCATTTCACCGACCAGATTTTCGGCATCGGCGCCGGTATTTTCTTCATCGGCTACCTCGGCTTACAGATTCCCGGCGCCCTGCTGGTGGAACGCTGGAGCGCCCGCCGCTGGATCGCTGCCATCATGATCGTTTGGGGCGCTTTCACCGTGCTGACCGCGGCTGTGCACACCGCCGCCCAGCTCTATGGCGCGCGCTTTCTGCTGGGGGCGGCCGAAGCCGGCTTCTTCCCCGGCATTATCGTTTACGTCAGCCACTGGTTCGTGCGCGAAGACCGCGCTAAGGCCACCGGCAATTTCATGGCTGCCATCCCTCTTTCCTTCGTGATCGGTTCCCCGGTGGCCGGCTGGATCGTGGAGCAGCACTGGTTGCAAACCGAAGGCTGGCGCTGGCTGTTCGTGCTGGAGGGCCTGCCCGCGGTCATTCTCGGCGCGATCACGTTTTTTTTTCTTTCTGACTGGCCCCGCGATGCCCACTGGCTCGAGCCGGAAGAGCGCAATTGGATTAGCGGCCAATTGCAGCGGGAGAGAGCCGCCAAATCCACGGTGCGTTCTTTCACTATTTGGCAGGCGCTGCGCTATCGTCCGGTGATTCTTCTAACCCTGGTGAATTTTCTGCAGTACATCGGCTTTTACAGCTTCGTGTTCTGGTTTCCGACCATGCTGAAGCAGCTCTCGGGATTGTCCGATGTGAAGGTCGGCCTACTCGGTGCCCTGCCTTACCTGGCCGGCTTCTTTGCCTTGCAAATCAATGGCTGGCATTCAGACCGTACCCTGGAGCGCCGCTGGCACGTGGCAGCGCCATTGTTTCTGGGCGTGGCTGCGCTTCTCGCCCTGGCAGTGTTTCATGGCTCCACCGCAGTGGCGGTAGGGCTTTTCACGCTGGTGGGGATTAGCGTGATCGCGCTGCTTTCACCGTTCTGGGCCATGCCCACCGAACTGCTCAGCGAATCGGGCGCTGCCGCCTCGGTCGGGATGATCAACTGC
>DASSQB010000048.1:0-4459 GCA_035702725.1 Terriglobales bacterium
GTTTCGATTATGGATAACGGGGCCAAGAAGGGCGGAACTCCTTCTACCTGGGACATTGTCAGCAAGTCGCCCGGGCTGGAAGATCTGTGGCAACTGCACTTTTCCGACGAGGGCGGCACGGCGCACAATGAGCCCGCGCCGTTCATTGCCAACCTCGATGGTCCCGATGCCGGCCATTATCTGGAGTTGACGGCGTGGCAGGACGGAAACATCGCCGTGTATAACTCGCGCACCGGAAAGAGCAAACATTATGCGGCCATGCAGGGAGGGAACGCCGGCGCCAAGAGTCGGTAGTGACAGGCGGCTGACAAGTTCCGTATCAGGAGATGCGGGTATGAGCATAGCTCGGGTTCTTGCACTGGTTCTCATTCTCATAGCTCCTTCATTGATGATGTCTCGTTCCAGTTCGACAAATGCGCCGGGGCTCTTGCTTGTTGCCAATAAGGGTGAGCGCACGTTGGGGTTGATTGACCCGAACGCGGGCCGGCAGATAGCAACCATTCCCGAAGGAGGGATCACCGGGCACGAGGTCGCAGTGTCGCCGGATGGGAGGCGGGCGTTCGTGCCCATCTACGGAGACTCGGGAGTGGGCTTGCCGGGCACGAACGGAAGCAAAATTGACGTCATTGACCTCAACAGCAGAAGGGTGACGAACAGCATAGATTTCAGCCATGGCGTGCGGCCGCACTGCCCAGTATTCGGGCCGAAAGATGGCTTGCTCTACGTCACCACGGAGCTAGACCATGCGGTCAGCATCATTGACCCCAAGGAACTGAAGATCGCAGGCAAGGTTCCGACCGGGCAGGCGGAATCGCATATGCTGGCCATCAGCCACGATGGACGGCATGGATACACGGCCAATGTGGGGCCGGGGACAGTGTCAGTGCTGGACCTTGCGGGTCGAAAGACGGTGACGATCATTCCGGTAGCAACACATGTGCAGCGAATTTCGGTTTCCCCCGATGACCGCTGGCTGTTTACATCGGATACGACCAAACCGCGCCTGGCGGTGATTGATACCGTCACCAACAAAGTGGACCACTGGATCGAACTGCCCGGCACGGGATACGGCACAGCATCCACCCCCGATGGTAAGTGGCTGCTGGTGGCGATGCCGGAGGCGAATGCGATTGCGGTAGTTGACCTCTCCGCCCGGCGGGTGGTGAAAAGTATCAGCGTGCCGGCGGCGCCGCAGGAGGTGCTGATTCGGCCGGATGGCAGGATGGCCTATGTGTCCTGCGACCGTAGCCAGAAAGTGGGGGAGATCCAGATCGGCGAATGGGGAGTGAAGCTGATCAACGCCGGAAAGGGCGTGGACGGGCTGGCATGGGTCAAGTAAGTTTCTTTCGGCGGTGAATTAAGAACCAGGTTTCCAGCGCAGCACGGGTTTGCGCGCCGCGGCCACCTCATCCAAGCGTGACACGCGGGTGCTGTGGGGAGCTTCCAGCACGACGTCGGGCACCTTCTCGCATTCTTCGGCCATGGACCTCATCGCCTCCACGAAAAGATCCAGCTCTTCTTTGGACTCGCTTTCGGTGGGCTCAATCATCATTGCGCCCGGCACAATCAGCGGAAACGAAACCGTGTAGGGGTGGAAGCCGTAATCAATCAGGCGCTTGGCCAAATCGCCGGTGCGCACGCCTTTCTTCGATTGTACCCGGTCGCTGAAGACCACTTCGTGCATGGTCGGCGTTTTGTAAGGCAACTCGTACACGCCTTCCAGCCCCTTGCGAATGTAGTTGGCGTTCAGCACCGCGTCCTCGGTGGTCTGGCGCAGTCCGTCGGGGCCATTAGCCATGATGTAGGCCAGCGCGCGCACGTGCATGCCGAAGTTGCCGTAGAAGGCGCGCACCCGGCCGATGGATAGCGGCCGGTTATAGTCGAAGCCCAGCGTGCCATCCGCCTTGGTGACAATCACCGGCACGGGCAGGAAGGGCTCGAGAAAATCTTTGCAGGCCACCGGCCCGGAGCCCGGCCCGCCGCCGCCATGAGGCGTGGAAAAAGTCTTGTGCAGGTTCAGGTGCATCACATCCACGCCGAAGTCGCCGGGGCGCACCTTGCCCACCAGCGCGTTCATGTTGGCCCCGTCCATGTAGAGCAGGCCGCCCTTGCCGTGCAGGATGTCGGCAATTTTGTGGATCTCCTGCTCAAATACGCCCAGAGTGTTGGGATTGGTGAGCATGAGGGCGGCGACATCTTCATTCATCTGCGCCGCCAGGGCGGCCACATCCACCATGCCGGCAGAATTTGACTTAAGGTTTTCCACCGCGTAGCCGGCCATGGCGGCAGTGGCGGGATTGGTGCCATGGGCGGAATCGGGAATCAAGATTTTCTTGCGCGGGTTCCCCTGCTTCTGCAGGTAGGCCCGCACCAGCAGGATGCCGGTGAGCTCGCCGTGCGCGCCGGCCGCAGGCTGCAGAGTGATGGCCTGCATGCCGGTGATCTCCAGCAGGCAGTCGCTCAGCGTCTTGAGGATGCGTGCCGCACCCTGGGAAATGCGCTCCGGCTGATAAGGATGGCCGTTGGCCAGGCCCTCAAAGCGCGACACCGCTTCGTTCACCCGCGGGTTGTACTTCATGGTGCAGGAGCCCAGCGGGTACATGCCCAGGTCAATGGCGTAGTTCCAGGTGGAAAGGCGGGTGAAATGGCGGATGATTTCGATCTCGCTGACCTCGGGCATGCGGCCCAGGTCGGCACGCTCGGCTTCGCCCAGCAGCTCGGCCGTATCCACTTCCGGAACATCCAGCGGCGGAAGCTTCCAGGCGGCCTTGCCGGGCGAGGATTTTTCGAAGATGAGGCCTTCGTTCTGGTTGACGTGGCGCGTGGCTTTTTTTGCCGGGCTCATCGCACCACCTCCGGCTCCGGCTCGGGGCGGCGTTTGCCCTTGGTCTGGGCACGGGCCAGCGTGGCGGCGACCGCGTCCATCGAAGCGCGGGTCGTGGTCTCGGTGCAGCACCACAGGGCGGCATTGCCCAGCTCGGGGTAAAACTTCTTCAGCGGAAAGCCGCCGACGATGTTTTCTTCCAGCAGGCGGCTATTGACAACGTAAGGATCTTCCGCCGTCTGCAGAACAAACTCGTTGAAGCGCGGCGCGCCCGCGAAGAGCACCCTGCCGTGGCGGCCAAAATGCTGGCTGGCGTATGCGGCTTTAGCGAGATTCTGCGTGGCCAGCTCCTTCAGGCCTTCGCGGCCGTAGACCGTCATGAAGATGTTGGCCATGAGCGCGATCAGGGCCTGGTTGGTGCAGATGTTGGAGGTGGCCTTCTCGCGGCGGATGTGCTGCTCGCGCGTAGCCAGGGTGAGCACATAGCCGCGCTTGCCGTGCTTGTCGCGGGTCTCGCCCACCAGCCGCCCAGGCATCTGACGAACATACTTTTCGCGGGTGGCAATCACACCGGCATAGGGGCCGCCGAAGCCCAGAGGCACGCCGAAGGACTGCGCCTCCATGGCCACGATGTCGGCCTCTGCGGGAGGCTTCACGATGCCCAGCGAGACCGCCTCGGCAATCGCCACCACCAGCAGCGCACCTTTGCTGCGAGCCAAGTCAGCCAGCGCTGGCACGTCTTCGATGGTGCCGAAGAAGTTGGGCGACTGCACCACGAGGCAAGCGCAATCGTCGCTAAGGGCCCGCTCCAGTTCCGATAGCTTGATGCGGCCGTCGTCGCCGAATCCGACCGTGGTCAGCGGCATGTCCTGATGCTGGCCGTAGGTGGCCAGCACTTCGCGGTATTCGGGATGCACGCTGCGGGCTATTACCACGCGGCGCCGACCGCTCACGCGCATAGCCATCATGGCGGCCTCGGCGGTGGCGGTGGAGCCGTCGTACATGGAGGCGTTCGCTACCTCCATGCCGGTGAGCTCGCAGATCATGGTCTGGAACTCGAAAATGGATTGCAGCGTGCCCTGAGAAATTTCCGCCTGGTAGGGGGTGTAGGCGGTGAGGAACTCTCCGCGGGAAATGATGGTGTCAATCACCACCGGACGGTAATGGTGATAGGCGCCAGCCCCAAGGAAACTGGGCAGGCCCTTGCCGTTCTCCCGCGAGCATTTCTGGAACCACTCCAGGATTTCAGGTTCCGACATCTGCCGCGGCAGGCGCAGTTCGCGGTTCAGCCGGTATTCGGCGGGGATAGGCGCGAACAGGTCGTCAATGGAGCGCGCCCCGATGGCGTGCAGCATCGCTTCCCGGTCCGCCGGCGATTTAGGAAGATAGCGCATGAGTGAATTGAGTAATTGAGTAATTGAGTAATTTGGTAATTATGTAATTTAAAAACCTCCCAGCCCTCCGGCGCAGTCCAGCCGCGCAACAAATTACTCAATTACACAATTACCCGATTACTCAATTTTAATGCGTTTCTTCGGCCACAAACTTTTCGTAGTCGTCGGCCGAGAGCAGCGCATTTAGTTCTTTCAGATCTTTCAGTTTCAGCTTGATCATCCAGGAGCCGTGGGCATCGGA